>NZ_JADEWT010000157.1 GCF_015207505.1 Tychonema sp. LEGE 06208 | reverse complement strand
GCTTTGTGGTGTGCCTTAGAAAGTATTTGGAGCACAGGTTCGCTGTGGTGGACATCACTATCATACACCCAAAGTCCGCACAATTTACCAATATTGCACCTCGGTCAACTCTCCGGCCCCGCTGCAGTAACAGCCGCCATTGTAGCAGTAAATGGCTTAATTGCCGAAGCTTTTATTGAAGGAAGAAGTCCGAGGGAAGTCGGAAGTTCGGCAACGAGCAATGTACGGGATGTAACGGATGGGAGGAAGGAGGAGGGAAGAAAGAAGAAGGGAGAAGGAAGACGGAAGAATTGGGTTGCTTATATTTTGCCTGCGGGTTTGTTTTTAGTTTTGCATATTGTCGGCTGGAGTTTGTACAATCGCCCCTTAATTCAAGAAGCCGGAACATCATTAAAAATTGGGATTATTCAAGGAAACATTCCTAACGCAATTAAGTTTGACTCAGACGGGTGGCGGCGCGCTTTGGAAGGTTACACCGCGGGATACAAAGAGTTAGCAGACAGAAAAGTCGATGCTGTGTTAATTCCAGAAACAGCTTTGCCTTTTATCTGGACAAACGAGTATCAGCGTTCCACTCTTTCCTTTTATCAAGCTATTCTCGAACGCGGTTTAGTGGCTTGGGTTGGAGGATTTGGACAAGAAGAAAACGGTCTCACTAATAGCTTATTGGCGATCGATCGCACTGGAGCAATTGTCGGCCGCTACGATAAACTAAAGCTAGTACCTTTAGGCGAATACATCCCTTTTTACGAAATCTTAGGCGGGATTATAAATCGGCTGTCACCCTTAGATGCTCGTTTAGTACCAGGAAACTCAAAACAATTATTTGATACGCCCTTTGGCCGCGCCATCGTCGGAATTTGTTACGATTCCGCCTTTGCTGAAAATTTCCGATATCAAGCAGCACAGGGAGGCGAATTTATGATTACAGCTTCCAACAATGCCCATTACAAACCGCCGATGCTGGCCCAACATCACGCCCTCGATGTGATGCGTGCAATTGAAACAGATAGATGGGCCGTTATCGCAACTAATACGGGGTACTCTGCTTTTGTAAATCCTCACGGCGAGACGATTTGGAAATCTCGACTCAATACCTACGAAGTCCGAGATGCTACTATTTATCGGCGAAAAACTCGGACTCTGTACGTGCGCTGGGGAGATTGGCTGACACCTTTATTGTTAGTTTTAGCTGGGTTGATGCGGTTGATTGTTAGAAATTAATTTTAGTAAAGGGTTTGCTGGTGGGGCGGGGGCGGGTTTATTGAATCTGTCTGCACTATCAGGATTATTGGTGAATTCGCCCCTACAGTTCACTCGTTGCTCAGGTACGTCGCTCGCTCAATTATCGATTTTTTTCAGTAATTTTCAATAGCGACGCACCCTACAGTTACTAACAACTAACAACCAACAACTAACAACTGAGGGCGGGCACGCACCATCCACCGCCCCTACCAACTAACAAATAACAACTAACAACTAACAACTAACAACTAATGACTAATGACTAATGACTAATGACTAATGACTAATGACTAATGACTAATGACTAATGACTAATGACTAATGACTAATGACTCTACTTATCTTTCACCTGTTGGTGAACGCTAGGAGATAAAGAAATTAAATCGTCCATATTGCGCTGCATGGCAGCACAAATATTGTCCAAAGGCAAATCATTGTCATCGTGACCGAAGGGATTTTCTATCTCAATGCCGATTTCTTCGATGCCGAACAAAGTAAAACTAATTAAAGCCACAACAGGGCCGGTTCCCCAAGTCAAGTCCTTCACCATTTGAAAGGGTAGTGCCAAACAGTAAATCAACAATAGCTGCTTCAGGTGAATTGTGTAAGCCAAAGGGATAGGTGTCTTCAAAATCCGCTCGCAGCCACCTAATACATTAATCATAGAGCTGAGCAACTCCTTCATAGCAGTTAACTGATATACATCGAGGCAATTTCGCTCGTACTGATTGTGCAAATAATCCTCAATCCAAAAGGCAATTTCTAGCGGCGGATTGTTCATCAACTTGAGCTTTTGATACTGCGATGGGGACATCAACGGCTCCAATTCTGAATTTATTGATTCTTGGCGCAAATGCAATTTCATCGATACTGCAAAGGCAGGCAACAGGCGCAGGGCTGACTTTTTGGTGGTGTTATCCTGCGGGTCTTTTTCCTCAATTGCTACCCAGATTTGGCGCGCTAAATTGCGGACGTTGTTGACTAAGGTTCCCCACATTTTCCGACCTTCCCAAAATCGCTCGTAGGCTGTGTTTGTCCGAAAAACTAACAGTAAACCCAGCACAATACTCGGTACAATACTAGATAAAATGGGCAAGGAAACCGGCCATTTCAAAAAGTGCAGCAGGGAAATAAAAATTCCAAAGCCGCCGCACAGTAAAACCCGGGGCAAAATTGAGAGAATGACAGAGCCGCGAAGCTGTAATGCAATTTTAAACCAAGACGGTCGATCGACATTCATGCAATTCTCCTCATAAAATTAAATCACTCGTCTGCGCCCATAGTCTATTTTCGATTGGCGATTGACAAGGGCAGATGCAATCTGGGGGTTGGAACTTTGGTCTAAAATTGGGGCTTTTCACAACTTCTATAGGGCGCTGGTATCCCTGTTGGGGTGCGGTGAGAGCTTCCGAAAAAAGCTTTCCTACAAACAACCTTTGGATTTTACCGAAAAAACTCATCTTTAGGATCGATCGCCAATGTCAAATTGATTGACTGATGCACTTAATTAGGTAAGATTGGTTGTGTATCTTTAATATCTCAGCTTCCGTGCAAGAGCTACCGACATCTTTGCCCCCGAATTCTCCCCGATTGCCCAACCAACGGTGGCAAATTTATGCGCCTCAACCGCAGCAAGCCGAACAGTTTGCCGCAGAAATCGGTTTGTCGTCTTTGCTAGCACAGGTACTGATTAACCGAGGTATCGATTCTGTTGAAGAAGTGCAAGGGTTTATCGAACCGGAATCTCTGGTTTTGCCCGCGCCAATGGATGAGTTTCCCGATTTGGCTGCGAGTGTCAAATTGTTGCGGGAGGCGATTTCGGGAGGGCAGAAAATTGCGATTTGCGGCGATTACGATGCTGACGGGATGACGAGCACGGCTTTGTTGCTGCGAGCTCTCAGGGCTCTGGGGGCGAAGGTGGATTATGCTATTCCCAGCCGGATGCGAGAAGGTTACGGGATTAACGATCGCATTGTAGAAGAATTTCACGCTGAAGGTGTCGCTCTGATTCTGACAGTTGACAACGGGATTGCAGCCTATGGGCCCGTTGCCAGAGCCAGAGAACTCGGTGTTAAAGTTATTATTACAGACCACCACGATTTGCCGCCAAAACTACCGCCGGCGGATGCTATTCTCAACCCGAAATTAATTGCGGAATCTTCGCCTTATCGCGGCTTGGCTGGGGTAGGTGTTGCCTATGTTTTGGCGATTACTTTAGCTCAAGATTTGAATAAAGTTGGTGGGTTGGTAAATCCGCTGCTGGAGTTATTTACTTTGGGAACTATTGCGGATTTAGCTCCTTTGACTGGGGTTAATCGCCGCTGGGTAAAGCGGGGTTTGCGACTGCTGCCTCACTCGCAATTGGCGGGGGTTCAAGCTTTGATTCAGGTGGCGGGAGTACAGGTGCCAAGTGCGGAAACTTTACCTCTTTTTAATTCAAAAAGTCAAGCTAATAATACGTTAAAGCCTGAAGATATTGGTTTTCGGCTGGGGCCGCGGATTAATGCTGTGGGGCGGCTGGCTGACCCTCAAATTGCGATCGAGTTGCTGACGACGGACGATCGCGAATTGGCACTCAAAAACGCGATACAGTGCGAACAAATCAATCAGCGCCGGCAGGAGTTGTGCCAGGAAATTGAGCAGGAAGCGATTGCTTGGTGCGAGAAAAGTGCGATAGATTTGCAGCAGGAACGGGTGTTAGTTGTGGTGCAACCCGGTTGGCACCACGGGGTGATCGGGATTGTGGCTTCTCGGTTGCTGGAACGTTACGGCGTACCCGTTTTTATCGGTACTTTTGAGGATGAGGGTGGCGAAAAGGGTAATATTATCCGGGGCTCGGCGAGGGGAATTCCTGAATTTAATGTATTTGACGGGCTGAATTTTTGCGCTGATTTGTTAACTAAATTTGGCGGACATAAAGCGGCTGGCGGTTTTTCTATGCCGGCCCAGAATCTCGAACAATTTCGCCATCAACTGTCAGTTTTTGCCAATCAATGTTTGCAGCCAGAACACCTCAAGCCGCTGGTTTCTGTAGATGTGCGAGCGGATTTGGCTGAGATTAATCTCGATCTTTACCGACAAATTGATGCTTTGGAACCTTGCGGAATTGAAAATAAGGCTCCTGTATTTTGGACGGCTAATGTTTGCATCACTGAACAGAAAATTGTGGGTGAAGGAGGCCACGTTAAACTAACTGCAACTCAAGATGAAAAAGGCTCGGCTAGTGTGAAGGGGATTGCTTGGCGTTGGGGGGAATATTTTCCTTTGCCTCGGCGGGTTGATATTGCTTACCGATTGCGGGAAAATAGTTTTAAGGGCAAGACATCGGTTGAGTTAGAATTGTTGGGTGTCCGCTTGCCTGCTAGTGCTGCAAGTTCGAGGCGGCAGGTGTTTGGAAAAGTTGAGTTTGATTATTGCGATCGCACTTATTCTTGCAGTCTGTCTCCCGCCGGTTCTCAAGAGGAGTTGAGAATTCGCAACTCTCAAGGGCAAGTTTTGGCTGTAGCACCGGGACAAAACATCGGTTTGTTGGGCAACTCCCGCCTCGATGCTAGAGAAGTCGATGTATCTTTACCTTTTTTTGAGAATTTGATTCAAACTGCTAAACACGCCCTGGGTATTTGATAAGAAAGCTCGTGTTGCTGGGAAAATTGGCGATCGAGCGTTTTGAATTTTGAATAATTTAATAACTCAAAACTCCCAACTCTCGATCGCTGTCTAGCGTGTTATACAGCATATTCCATGTATGTGCGGTACACACAACCTGGTAGTAGGTAAGGTGCGGATCTCTCGACAATCTACAAGTTTCATTCAACATCTGGCAGATCCGCACCCTACAAATTATGTATCATACAATTAAGGCTGCTACTGTACTTTATCAACCTGGAATATGCTATAATTACAGATCGCCGCCTTTAGCGGCCAATAGAAAAATCACGATCGGGCCCGAAAGCACGACTGCTGCGAGTAAAGCTACTTGAACAATGAGTTGGTAGTTTACACCGTCGAGGCCGCTGAAAAGATCGGTTATAAAGTCCATGTGTCCTCCTGACTGTAGTTATTAAGTCTAGATTGTTCAATTAGAAAATCCGCTTCTGATTTTACCGGGCTATTGTCCCTATTTTTTAAGGAAGTTTACAAAATTCAACAAAATGTAAAGAACGATCGACCTCCCAGCGATCGCGCATTCCGGTCAAAAACTCCTCTATTGCTCGATAGGGGAAGAGAATCCGACAGGAACTAATGAACGAGCGAGCGAGTAAACTAGGATTTTGTACGCATCCGAAGCCGGGACTTTCCCGCCTCCGGCGCTGGCACTTGATATACTACCAAAAGCTGAAATATTCTGGGGTTTCCGATTTTCCCGCTAGCGGGCCCAATCTAAAATCTCAAACTTGTAGGGCTCCGTCGCAGTATCTAAACTCTAAAACTTGTACGATCGCGACTTGTCCGCTGGCGTAGCCGAAGCGAGTCGAAGAATCTAAAATCTAAAATCTAAAATCTAAAATCTAAAATCGAACTATGGCGAATTGGCGTTGCGTAAAACAATGCGGTGCTTGTTGTTACCTAGAACCAACAGAGCGCCCTGACTTAGACGAGTATTTGTCTGCTGAGGAATTAGAGCTATATTTGGGCTTGGTCGGAGATGACGGTTGGTGTGTCAATTTTGACAGGAATACGCGAGAATGCGGAATATATGCCGATCGACCGCGCTTTTGTCGGGTAGACTCTGAGGTGTTTGAGGAGATGTACGGGATTGAGCCGGCCCAGTTGAACGATTTCGCGATCGAGTGCTGCAAGGAGCACATTGAAGACCTTTATGGCGATCGCTCTTTGGAAATGATCCGCTTCAACTCCGAAGTGGGAATTCTCGCCTTACCCGGTAATTAACCGAGTTGATGTTCCTTTGGGTTTTGTCCCTCCAGCTCCTTTGCCCGATCGCTATCTCCATCTAAAATCTAAAATTGAACGATCGTCTGCCAGTTTCTCCAGCCGATAGTGTCAAAATAAATAAATTACGGAAATATCGCGCAGTTGAGTTGAGCCATGAGCAATCGAGAAGGTTTTACAGGGGGATTCATTGCCGGAGCCGCAGTTGGTGGCTTGGTGGGCGCATTTTTCGGCGCTTTGCTGTCGCGGCGCGCTGCGGAAGCTTTGCTGAGTGAACCTTCAGAAGCAGAGGTAAGAAAGATCCGCCAGAAAAAAGCCAGCCAACTCGAAGCCGAAGGGATGGAAGTAGCAAGGCTAAGTTTGGAAGATAAAATTGCCCAGCTAAATCAGACCATCGATGACGTGCGGCTGCAACTAGGCGATGTCAACGGGAATGGGCCAGCGCACAGCAGCGAGGGTTCGATCGCCCGAGACTCCTGAATCAATTTAAAATTTTAGATTAGTATGCCAGTTGCATCCGGGCGATCGACTTTCACGCCGGAGTGTTTCGCTTGCACAGCACGAAGCCAGAGACAAACACAAGAGAGCCGGAAAATCGTATTCCCAAACAACATTTTTACCAAATCGGGATGCTCCCACCCTCGCCCGCTCCCCCAGCTATGCTAAGCTTAAAATTGAAGCGTCTGTAAACTTTACTCAAACTTCCACCAGAATATATGAGTTATTCCATAGGTCTTTTGGCAACCACGCTGTCCACATTTCTGCAAATCTATACATTCCTAATGATTGCTAGGGTGCTCTTAAGCTGGTTCCCCAACATCAATTGGTACGATCCCCCGTTTTCGATTTTGAGTCAGCTTACAGATCCTTACCTAAATCTGTTCCGATCGATTATTCCACCCCTAGGAGGGATTGACTTTTCGCCGCTGATTGCATTCTTTTTACTTCAGTTTGGCTCGGAATTCTTGATCGGTCTTTTAACCAGCTTGCAAACAGCCTTGTAGTTAAAAAAGCTTAATTTGTTAAGCAGCAAGCGTAAATTGTTTGGCAGACGTAGCTGCAGGCAACTAAATTTTAGATTTGACATTCTTAAATGAACTCCCCGGTTGAAAAGCTGGGGAGTTGATCGCACATTAGAAATGAGAAATTGCCAGCCACTCAACAATCTAAAATCTACAAGCCAAAATCGAAAACTGCATCGCAATTTCAGGGTAGCCAACCCAAAAGCTCAAATAGTTTTGTTAGCGGCGAACCACGCCAGTAAAACCTGTAGCCTTAAATTGCTTGAGCTTCAAAGGTGTTCGCTGATTGCTGGACACCGAAATTCTGATCTGAAAATCGCTAACTCCGGGAGGAACTTCTGCGATGGAACCCAAGCGAGTTCGGTTTTGCATCACCGGATTTTCATCTGCATCATAAATGCGGCCGAAAATATCGGCATTGACAACAGGTTTGCCGCTACTATTTTCCGCTTTCCCTATAATCAAAAAGCAGTTAGCTTCCATAGAACTGCCGCTAGTGACTGTTCCTTCTGCCATTTCGGCCGGACATTCGCGATAAGAAAGATCTGAAAGTTTGATCTGTGTCAGAGCCCAAGCGGGCGGAGTGTATACCAAACTAAAAATTGCGATCGCGCAAGTAGCAAAAAAAAGACTGATAGCTCGAAATTTCATAAATTGCAGCTTAGCGTATATTTTAATTCCCAGCTTAGCGCGAATTCACGATCTAATTTTCAACATCTTTAGGGAAACAGCACTGCGCGGTTTCCCTACCGCCAGACAAATAGCATCAGTCTAAGCCTAAATGCTGCCGCAATGCTTGGCGCATCACATCGACTGGGACTGATTCTGTGTCCAGCCAAATTTTCAAGGCGGCTGCTCCTTGTTGAACGAGCATTTCGAGTCCGTCAATAGCTAGCGCCCCTCTTTGCTGTGCATCTTTGAGAAACTGAGTAGGATTCGGGGTGTAAATTAGATCGTAGGCGATCGCACCGGCAGAAATTCGATCGAGCGCAGCAGCAGAAACCGGCGACTTTTCCCCGTGCGGGTGCATCCCCACAGGAGTCGTATTCACCAGCAAATCCGCCTGCGAAATCAACATTGACAAATTATCCCAAGTATGCACCTGCAAATTTTGCACCGGCATCGGAGAATTTACCCAACTCTGCTGAAATTCCGCTAAATTTTGGGCGCTGCGGCCGACAACGTGAATCTCGGCACATCCCAATTGAGCGCATCCAGCCACAACAGCCCTCGCCGCCCCGCCATTCCCCAAAATTACCGCTACTTTCTGACTCCAATCGGAACCCCCCCTAGCCCCCCCTTCGTAAGGGGGGGGACTGGATTCAACAGCCGTATCGTCGTTTTCTAAGGGAGAAATCACGTCTTTAGCCCCCCCTTCGTAAGGAGAGTTTGGGAGGGGTTGCAGTGGCGCGAGAAAGCCTTCTACGTCAGTATTTGTGCCGCACCAGCCTTTGTCAGTTCGGTAGACGGTATTGACTGCGCCGATCGCCCGGGCGATCGGCGAAACTTCCGACAGCAGCGGTAAGATGGCTTGTTTGTGCGGAATCGTGATGCTAAATCCCCGAAGGTCGATCGCCGCAAATCCTGCAAGCGCAGCCTTTAAATCCTCTGGTTTTACCGGAAATGGGAGATAAACAAAATCGACTCCCAAGTGAGCAATAGCAGCATTGTGCATCGCCGGCGACAGAGAATGTGTGACGGGATGACCGATTACTCCGAGCAGTTTAGTAGTGCCTTGAATCATAGTAGTTTGATGTGGAAGGAAGTTCGGCAACCGATTGTTTTAACCGATTTAACCGATGGCTTTTGATGGAAGCAGAAAAGAAGAATCAAGAATAATTTTGATAGCGCTATTATACATTTTTTGGTAATTGCTCAACCAGGAAAAAAAGGGAGCCATTAGTAGGGAGCGCTGGTTGAATAGAGCGATCGGCAGTTCAAGCCAAACCTTTGCCAGTATTGACAACTGAACGCACCGCTGCTTTCCCCATCCCGGATTCATTCGGAACCGAAGCCCTTAGCCACGCGACCAAATATTACACTCATCCGAATCGCCAGCGCACTCTGATTATTCGTGGGTGGAATTGTCGCATCTTCCAGAAATATAACTACATTGTCAATCAGCCAACCCTAGGCTTTTCGTAACCAGATATCACCCTTATATTCGGGCGCTAAATTTAAAATTTCGGTTAATCTTTCCTGTAATTTTTTTCGATATCTCTTGAGTCTAGTATCGTCAATTTTTTCTCGCCATCGATGGACGATCAAAACCCTTACTTAATAATAACCTCTTCATCCCTAGGGCAAAAATTATGTCCCCAAAATCAATAGTATATTCGCAATCCCGCAATCTATCGGCACTCACACACTTGCCATTGTGGTGCTGAATATTTTTTTGAGCACGGGAGAATTTTCACACCCAGATATCGCGACGAAAATATTTTGAAGAGGCGCAACAGTTAATAACATTAACTCCAAATAAATGCCACTTCGATAGAAAAGGGTTGCGTGCTGCAACCCCCCTAACAGTATATTTCCTAAATATCTTTGTCACCCGCCCCGAAATTATATATGAAATTGCGATCGCACTTATAACTTGAACTAATCAGAGACCCTGCTATAGCCAGTGATTGGGATACGTCCTTTCTTCCGCTAAATTATTAAATATCACGGCGCACAAGACCAAGATCATCGATCCTTCAAAAGCAGGTGTTAGCAAAAATTGCCAGTCTGGTTTGGTCATCATGACGACTAACGCAACTGCTCCCGAAGGCGGATGTAGAGTGCCGGTCATCTGCATAATGCCGATCGCACTAGAAACTGCTATCCCCATCGCAAAGGGAGAAGAACCGAAAAAATGCAGAATTATTAAACTGACTAAAGCAGCTAAGAAATTGCCCCCAATCACATTCCGGGGTTGAGCCAAGGGGCTGTCAGGCACACCAAAGATTAGAACGCTTGTAGCGCCAAACGGAGCCATTAGTAAAGGAGAATTAGTTTTTACAGCAAGATAGGACGTTGCAGTAATTGCCAAAAAACTGCCAATCCAACTCCAAACAATATGTCGGTGATGAGGTCTTTCTATTGGGCAGGTCAATGCACAGGATTGCCATCTACCAAGGATTTTAAACCAATATCTTTCCCATTGCAGCAGGATTTTTTTAGGGTCAACCATAAACGTTATTTGATAACCGGGCGTTTTAAATTGTTTGAGCCAGCCTCTACTAAAGTTAACATACCATAACAATTCGTAAAAAAGTAGTTAAACGCACAGATTTTTTTACTTCTATGCAATTTGAGTCGCAGCTCGCAACTCGGTTGGAACGGACTAGCAAGTTTTCTCGGTGCAACATACGTTACCGGCCACGGCAAAACTTCACCCGTAGCCCTCCGAGTGCTCTGGGTAAAACGAGAGGTTATTTGTCAGGTGCGATACCGAGTAAGCATGAATTGACAGATCGCACCCACGCTTTGGAGCGGCCTCTGGTTTAGCCGTGCGAGATCCCTTTTCCGGTCATTCCTGATAAGTTAAGACACTGGCTGCATTTGTCAATCAGTAATAATACTTAAAAAAAACTGTCGATCGACAAATGAAGTGTCAAGAATCCCCGCACATAAGCGGGCGGGGAGTATATCAAACCTTGATTCAGCAACGGCACACATTGTTCTTATTAAATACAGTGCAAAGCATTTAGGAAAACTTGCAGCGGACAATAGAGCTAATTAATTAGCGTTGTGAGTATTTGACAAATCAAAGCTGTTTCGCCACATCTTCAGTTTCGCGAAACTCCTTTGCATCCGCCAAAATCGGATTGACATCAAACCAGTAATCCTCGCCGTAACGGTATTCAAACACCCAGAGACTGCGTAACAAAATTTGGTATTTAGTTTCTCCGTTGACAGTTTTGGTAGCGGATACTTGGCGCAGTAAATTCCACTCATCAGCTTCGATCGCCAAAGTAAGCTGGTGGCGGCGCTGGACAATCACATTTTCCAAAGTTTCCCGCGACAGAGGAGGGTCTTGTTTTTGCAGACAGCTATACAAAAGTTGCAACAAATTGCGGACATGGCCCCCGCTAACTCGACACAGGCGATCGAGAGTTTCAGCAGAATCGAAAATTTTGTCAACCAAAGCATAGCGCCCAGATGGTTCCACCGTCGGAAAAGCCCGCGCCAGAACCATCTGTCGCAGCAATTCCACACCCTCAGAGCACTCAGAACCGTCGCTCAACTGCACCGGCACCATCGGCAAAACCTTCGGATCTACCCCAAAGCGATTGGTCAACTGGCCCAAATCGTTAGAGAAAATCAGCACCAAAGGAATTGTATACACGATGTGGCAATTTAGTCTTGCCAACTGTTCCCCGCGATCGACAAACAGATATTCCGGCTGCAAGCGCCCCGTCGGTTTCGCGCACAGATGTATGCGATCGAGATTGTCGATAATTACCACAAGTCCCTGTTTCCCTTGGCGTTTCAGTTCTTGATTGGCCGGTTCGAGCAACTCCTTATTCAGTGCTTCTAAAATTACATTAGTTCGCGGCTCCAAATATTGCCGCAACTCCGATCGCAAATTCGGAGCATCTTTCGCCTTAGCCGTAATTTTGCCAATTCCCAGCGCCAGAGAAAATTCTCCCTCAGTGCTAGCATTTATTTCCCCAAAACCAGGGATATTAGCTTCAGCCCTCAAATCTATTTGAGTTTGAAAAACATCAGCAACCCCTTTCAGCAAAGCTTTAAAACCCGTTGGTTGCAGCTTAATTTGCATTTTTTCAATGCTTTCGCTCACCTGACGGGCAACGCTCAGCAAAATGTCAGTAATATCCACATCAGCCATGTCTAAGTCTTTACTAGACTCAAAATAAACAACATGAAATCCTTGCTGCTGCAATTGTGCTTGCAGCCGCAGCAATTCTGTTGATTTACCAGAGCCGATGTGACCGGTGAATAATTGACAGGTAGGCACGTCCGGGGATAGACGGCTGATGGTACGCTCCAATTGTTCTACGATTGTGCCGCCCCGCACTGAAGAGAAATCGATATAGTATTGTCGGTCTTCTGTATTTGCTACTGCCAAGGTGTAGCTGGGATTGCAAGCTTTATAAAATTTCTGTAAATTTAGTTCCATACCCTGTTCTCTGTTTGATAACATGATGCCTTAATAACTTCTTCATTTAACTATTGTAAGAATCCGAACAATTGGTCAGTTAATTTTGATGTTTTATTGGGCGGCAAATATTTAGATGTATAGCGGAATCCGCTATCAAAACTCCTAGTTAAATACAGTTGATTCAAGCGTTAGAACTTTAGTCCTGTAATTTTCAAGACAACTCAAGCCATCACTACAAACAGATTGCGCGAATTTGTATATTAAAATCAAAGACGAAGAATTGACGGGAATGTTCTCGAAAGAGGGTATTTTATTGCGGTTAACCGAATCGATTTGCATTGCATATATCTTTGATTTATAGCTCAACCGCAGGTGCTAGGCACATAAACACAGATAATTTCCCGATCGGAAATCGATATTTAAGAGCAATTAGACAAGCCGCAGCATTGGGATTTGGCTTAAGCGTGATTCCCGACTACTTGCGTGCAGATTCTGTCAAAGAAAATCGGTTAATACCAATTTCATAAAGTAGCGCTAGATATTACCCCCCCAACCC
>NZ_JADEWT010000156.1 GCF_015207505.1 Tychonema sp. LEGE 06208 | reverse complement strand
CTCCCACCCCTTGAGGACACCCAACCCCAAGCCGAGTCCGCAGACAACAATCAAGCAGCAGCGAGCAAAAAAAATCGCACTTTATTTGATACAATTCCTCAAGTTTCAGAAGCTAGAACTTACTTTGAAGAACGCTGGAAGCCGACCGAAGGAATGGAACAAACTTTGGAATACAGCCTGCAGATCGACGAAAACGGGTCAATTAAAACTATTGTGCCGATGGGAAAAGCAGCATCCGATAATATCGAACAAGTTAATATGCCCTTAGTCGGCGAGCCCTTTGTTTCTCCCGTTTCCAACGGAAAAATCCCGAAAATCCGAGTAGTTTTGAGACCTAACGGTCGAGTACAAACATTTTTAGAAGAGACTGATTAAACCCTCTAACCAACATTTTATAGCTTGAAAAATAAGGTTGATTGCCAATGTTAAGCGGATACAAAAAAGATAGATTTTTAGGTGTGACGGCCAGCACCAGCCTGTTGACAGTAGCTTTAGTTTGTGCTGCAAACATTTCTTTGCCAGTGCGGGCAGAATCACCTGTAAAAAATATCTTAGTTCAAAATACAGGAGCCAATGAATATTTTCAGCAAGGCTTAAGTTTGGCTGCCAAACAAGATACAGAAGGTGCAGAAGCAGCCTTTCGCAGAGCAATTCAAATCGACCCTAATTTAGCCGAAGCTTACGCTAACTTAGGTAGCCTTCTAGCCAATCAAAACAAACTAGAAGAAGCAGTTCCCAATTTTCAAACCGCAATTCGTCTCAAACCGAATGTCCCAGAATTTCATTATATGTTTGGGCAAGTTCTCTACGCACAAGATAAAGTATCAGATGCAGTAGAATCATTTAAAAAAGCCAGAGATTTATTGAAAAAGCAAGGCAAAACTCAAGAAGCAAATTCACTCGAACGAGTTATCAAAAACATAACAAAGTAACTCATCTGCGGTGGGTGCCGCACAGCAAGCCCCAATTTACCATTTTTATTTTCGCACCTAACTGATTATTCCGGGCGATCGCAGTTGTGTATGCTTTCTCAAAAATATTTTGTTTGATTGACAGCAAACAGATGAGAGCAACCTCTAACTGGAAGGAAGAAAATGCCCCTAACGAACAGTCTTCTTTTAATTTCTCCTTAAAAAGGAGAGGCTTTAAACCAATTATTTCTGGTAAAATACCAAGATAGCGGTTTTGAGTTGACTGAAGTACAGAGTCGGGTAGAAAAACAGCATTACCGCGTCCTCTATTTCATCAGATTTAAAACTGCTATATTAATTTTTTCGTTCTCAAAACACAACTGTCTCTACTTTATGAATACCACATCGCCTTACGGTTCTTGGAAATCTCCCATCACCTCAGATTTAATTGTTTCGGGAACTGTCGGACTCGGACAAATTGCTATGGACGAATCGGATATTTACTGGGTAGAAGGACGACCGTCGGAAGCCGGTAGAAGTGTCATTGTGCGGCGCACTCCAGACGGTAAAATAACTGATGTAACGCCCCAGCCTTTCAACGTTCGCACTCGCGTTCACGAATACGGCGGCGGTTCGTTTGCAGTAGCCGGCGGTGTGGTGTATTTCTCTCATTTTGCCGACCAACGTATTTATTGTCAAGCATTAGATTCTCAACCAGAACCTCTCACACCTGCTGCTAAGAATTGCTACGCAGATATGATTGTTGACCTGCAAAGAAATCGCTTGATTTGCGTGCGCGAAGACGGTGCCGGTGAGGGGGAATCTGTCAACACTATTGTTAGCATTAATTTAGATAACGGCGAAGATATTCAAATCTTAACTCAAGGTAACGATTTTTATGCTTCTCCTCGTTTGAGTCCCGATGGTTCTCGACTTTCCTGGATTTCTTGGAACCATCCAAATATGCCGTGGGATGGGACAGAATTGTGGGTAGCAGAAATTAAGAGTGGCGGTTCTTTGGGCGAAAAATATTTAGTAGCTGGTGGCGCTGACGAGTCGATTTTTCAACCGGAATGGTCGCCCGATGGAGTTTTGTATTTTGTTTCTGACAAGTCGAACTGGTGGAATTTTTACAGAACTGTTAATCTCAGCTTGCAAGAAAAACCAGAAGTCGAACCTCTGTGTGAAATGGCGGCTGAATTCGGTCTTCCTCAGTGGGTTTTTGGAATGTCTACCTATGCGGTGGTTTCCGAAAGCAAAATTATTTGTACCTACACTCAGCAAGGTAAGTGGCATTTAGCCAGTCTCGATTTGGCGACAAAGCAGCTAACAACAATTGAGCTGCCTTATACTGATATTTCGTCGGTGAAAGCGCGGGGAGAAACTGTGGTTTTTCTGGCGGGTTCGCCTACTGAATCTACTGCTATTGTTAAATTAAATTTAGCAAGTGGCGAACGGAAAATTTTACGAAAATCGAGCGATTTAAGTATCGATTCTGGTTATCTTTCTGTACCGGAAATGCTAGAGTTTCCCACGGAAAACGGTATGACTGCTTTCGGCTTTTTCTATCCCCCGAAAAATCAAGATTTTGCTGCACCTGCGGGTGAAAAACCGCCACTGGTTGTCAAAAGTCACGGCGGCCCAACTGCTGCTACTTCTAGCGGCATGAATTTGAGAATTCAATATTGGACGAGTCGCGGTTTTGCTGTGCTTGATGTTAATTACGGCGGTAGCACTGGTTACGGTAGAGAATACAGAAGAAGATTGCAAAATAGTTGGGGAATTGTTGATGTTGATGATTGCGCTAATGGTGCTAAATATTTAGCTGCAAAAAATTTGGCTGATGGCGAGAGAATGGCGATCGCCGGTGGCAGTGCAGGGGGGTACACGACTTTGTGCGCTCTGACCTTCCGGGATGTGTTTAAGGCCGGTGCTAGCTATTATGGGGTTAGCGATTTGGAGGCTTTGGCTACTGATACTCACAAGTTTGAGGCGCGCTATCTCGATGGATTAATTGGGCCTTATCCAGAACGCAAAGATTTGTATGTAGAACGTTCTCCGATTCATTCTGCTGAACGTTTATCTTGTCCGGTAATCTTTTTTCAAGGATTGGAAGATAAGGTTGTTCCGCCGAATCAAGCGGAAATGATGGTAGAGATATTGAAAGCTAAAGGTTTGCCGGTTGCTTACGTTACCTATGAGGGGGAACAGCACGGTTTTCGCCGCGCTGAAAATATTAAGAGAACTCTTGATGGGGAGTTTTATTTCTATTCCCGGGTGTTTAAGTTTGAGTTGGCTGAACCGGTGGAAGAAGTGCCGATTTACAATCTTTAGAAAAAGTTAAGTTTGCAGTTGTTTTGTTGGCGCTTTAACGCAACTGCAAAGGACGGCATAATTTGCACATATTGAATGTGATTTAGTTCACAAATTCTGTTGGTTGCTGTCACAAGTTTTGGCTGTTTGGTGTCACTGATTTTAAGGAGATTTACATAGAAACTATGAAAGTGCGATCGCCCTCTGTGACTGCAGATAAAGTGCGATCGCCCTAGCGTCAAGTTGAGAGTCAATCTCTATGCAAACTCCTGTCAGCCTGATTCCATCTGCTTTGGGCGAGCTGTTCGCCGAAGTGAATTATAATGGCTACATTACTTTGGCCGATCGCTACGGTTTGATGGCCGCTATTTTTGACGAGACTTTGACGGAGGAAGAGAGACGCTCGATAGATCGCATCCTGCGCTCTGTGTGTCGGGGTAGGATAAAATTAGTTAACGAACTGTCTGCGATCGGATGCAGATAATTTTTCTTAACGGTAATCTTAAAAATCTCCATCATCAAAAAAGTCCTAATTGTCTCGTAATTGGGAATTCGATCGAGGAAACACTTTTTAATTTGTTCTGTCAGGGACGCAGAAACCGGGTTGATGGGCGAAAATACACAGGTTATAGCCTTTAATCCCGGTTTCTTTGGTATTGATGGTATTGATGCGTCCTGGACTGTTTCGATCTAGTTTGGCGCACGAATTATAGCGGTAGGGTGCTTGTGGCGCACCTTACATATACAAGTTTTGCCTGAGTTTCAACAAGTTTAACCTGCAGGTATAGCAGTCCTAAATCAGTCGCAAAATCGATCGATACCAGAATCCTTGTAGTGCGATCGTCTTGCTCGCGTATAATGCAAGCAAATCATTTAGGATTGCTATATAGCTGTAGTGAACTGCAACTTGCTCAAACTTTCTTCAGCTTGAAACTCCATCTGATAGGTAAGTGCCGGAGGAATCCCGAGCACGCAGCATGGAAAATTATTACCTAGTTCCTTAATCAGCCGGTGTTTGCCAGAATTGCACCCCAAAAACAGTAAGTTTGCAGATTCTAACTCTACCACATTTCTCAGTTCTGTAGCAACCCGCCCGATGCACAAATGAGCTTTGAATAAACCGCGCCATTCTTGGGCCAAACAGCGGGCTTGCCACAGCAACATATCTGCTACCTGGTACTGATTATTTTGACCGAAAATTGCTCGGAAATAAGGCGGCTCGATCCAAGTTGTTCGCCGAGATGCCGATTGGATTTCGGCTGGGGGTAAAACGATCGCAGGCGCTGCACAATGAAAGGCGGATATTTCCTCTAAAGCTGACCTTTTTGGCTTCGCAGCCCCGGCATTTGTCGCAGCAAAATTGCCAGTATCTTCGCCGTAACTGTTGGGCGCTTCGTCGAGCACGTAGACGACTTGCACCGTGACTTCTTTAGTTGTTACTAAACGAGTTTGATGCGCCATCCAAAGGGTAATATCCAGTGCAGTTTGACTTTTGGGAGAATTGTTGTAACCGACAATAAAATTGATAGCTTTTGCCGAATTTGTAGATTTTGATTTTTGAGAAACAGGCACTTTTGGCTCCGGCAGCAACACCATGTCTTCCGCTAAGTTTTGGTATCCCAATGCACTTTCAAAACGGGCTAAGATTGTTTTGAGATTCACAGGCTTGACCTCTGTTAAGTGAATTGTTTTGTCTGTTCGTTGGCTGTTATTCGTCTTGAGTAAAGTAGCGATCGAGAAAATTCAAAGCATAGTTGCGAAGTTCGTAATACTCCTGAGATTCCCGCAACTCTTGGCGATCGCGCGGATGCGAAAAAGGCACTGCCAAAATCTCCCCTATCGTCGCCGCCGGGCCGTTTGTCATCAGCACAATGCGATCGGACATATAGATAGCTTCGTCCACATCGTGGGTAATCATCATTACAGCTTGTCTGTGATTTTCCCAGATATCCAGTACCTGTTTCTGCAACTTGCCGCGAGTCAGAGCATCGAGCGCTCCAAACGGTTCATCCATTAATAACATCTTCGGACGAAGTGCCAAAGCTCGCGCAATCCCAACCCGCTGTTTCATGCCCCCTGAAATTTGATCGGGATATTTATCTGCTGCTGCTGTTAAGTTTACCATTGCTAGGTGTTCGTTGACCAGGCTAATCTTCTCGGCGCGGCTAAGACTTTGTAAAACTTCATCAACTGCCAGCCGAATATTTTCCCGCACCGTCAGCCACGGTAGCAATCCGTAGTGCTGAAATACCATCATGCGCTCGGCTCCCGGTTTGCGAATTTCTTTGCCTTGAAGTGTCACCATTCCCGCACTTTGTTTTTCCAAACCTGCCACTATTTTCAGCAGCGTTGATTTGCCGCACCCGGAGTGACCGATTACCGAAATAAATTCGTTTTCTCCAATACTTAAGTTGATATTTTCCAGAACGCTAAATTCCTTGCCGTCCGCACTTTTGTAGGACTTGAACAAATTGTTTATTTCCAGAAACTCTGATTGGCTGTTAACTTGGTCGTTGGTTGGGGTAGATTTAGAAGTGGATTGAGTCACGGTATTCTCCTAAAAAGTTGTAAAGGGTTAATTTTAATTTATTCTGATTCTGGTTGTGTAAGCGGTAAGGTGCTGCACGCATAACCTAATTATGTAGGGTGCGGCCTAAGCACCGGTGCTTGTGCCGCATCCTACTTGGGATTCTGCCTTAGCTTTTGCGCCCAAGACTGGAGAAATTAAGACTGAAAAAAAGATTGAGGGCGGTTGGCTCTAATTTCAAAACTATTCAAATAACCCACCGGATCGCTTGGATCGAATGCCTTTTTATCAATAAAAAGTTCCGCAGGTTCCACTTGGTAATCCTCCTTGGGACAATCGATCGCCATTTCGGCCACAATCTTGCGGTAAAGGTCGGTTCTCCAAGCTTTTTTAGCTAATTCATCAGCATTTTTGGGCACTTTTTTAATCTGTCCCCAGCGAGCGGCTTGAGTCATCAGCCACAGACTCTGAGATTGCCACATAAATGTTGAATGATTTCCCGGTATTTGAGGTAAATTCTTAGGAATGTCATAGAAAATAGTTGCATCTTCCGATTGTATGGTGCGGTCTTTTCCGTCAAACCCTCCATAGTTGTATTCCCCTACTATTGCCGGCCGCGTAAATTTGTCGATCGCCCCTTTTTTCGGTTTCGCCCCCGTAAACGATCGCTCAGTCAGCAGCGCCGCTATTTCATTGCGATTTTCCGGGTGGCTGCAATACTGACAAGCTTCCACCATTGCCTTAACCAGCGAGTAATAAGTCTTCGGATTTTCCTCAATGAACGATTGCATTACTCCCAAAAGGCGATCGGGATGTCCCAGCCAAACTTCCTTGCCTTGGGCAAAGGTAAAACCCACTCCCGAATTGCCTTGAATTGCCCGCGTATTCCAAGGTTCGGCCACCATGTAAGCCTGCATCGCCCCGATTCTCATATTCGTTACCATTTGAGGCGGCGGCACAATAATTACCCGAAATTCTTTGAACGGATCGACACCGGCTGCCGCCGATATGTAGCGGACAAAGTATTCGTAAATCGCCGAACTCAAGACAACAGCCCAGACTTTATTTTCTACAGGTTGACTATCAAAAAAACCTCGAAATTGTTTGCCAAATTCTTCTAAATTGCCGTTGTATTCGTGCCAGGGGCGCAAGCCGAAATCCCACATCGCTTTGCTCATCGTCATCGCGTTACCGTGGCGGTGAATTGTCATTGCCGCGCACATGGGTGCGTGACGCGCTCCTTCGGCACCGATGCGGGCGTTGGTGACGGCGCCGGATACCACTGGGGAAGCATCGAGTCGCCCGAAAATCAGGCCGTCGCGGGAGGTGGCCCAGCTTGCTTCGCGGTTGAGTTTGACGTTTAAACCGTATTTGCGGAAAAATCCTTTTTTCCAGGCGATCGCAAATGGTGCACAATCGTTAACCGGCACGTATCCTACGGTTAAATTTGGTTTTTCTAAGGTTCGGGAATCGACGAGCGGCTTTACCGCTTCCGCTTCTTCAGTGAGTCCTTTTGCCGATCGATCCGCGCTAATTCCACAAGCAGATAAAGCCGTACCCGCCGCCGCCGCTCCCATTCCTTGCAAAAACTCTCGGCGATTCCATTCATTGGAAAACTTGTTGCTCATATACAGTTGATAGTTGACAGTTGACAGTTGATAGTTGATAGTTGCAGGGTGCGTCGCCACCAACCATCACACACAAAAATCGACCATCGATGAGCAGCGACGCACCTTACAGTTGACAGTTGATAGTTAACTGTTCGCTGCTGACTAATGACTAATGACTAATGACTAATGACTAATGACTAATGACTAATGACTCTCGATAGATCGATGTGTCACCAATTCCTGAACTTTGCCAACCCCCCAATCGAGCAACAATCCAGTTAAGCCAATTACAAACACCGCTAAAAATACCGAACTCAGATTCAAACGGCTCCACTCATCCCACACAAAAAAGCCAATTCCCACACCGCCTGTCAGCATTTCCACCGCCACAATCACCAGCCAAGCAATCCCCAAACTAATCCGCAAACCTGTAAAAATGTATGGCAAACTCGCCGGCCAAATTATCTTGGTAATCCGCCTCCAGCGCGGCATTTCCAACACTCGCGCTACATCCATATAATCCTTGGAAACGTTAGAAACTCCCAAAGCTGTGTTGATAATTGTCGGCCACAAAGAGGTAATGAATATGACAAAAATTGCCGACGGCTCTGCTAAATTAAAAATCGATAAAGCTATGGGCAGCCAAGCTAGTGGCGACACCGGTTTGAAGATTTGAATCAGCGGATTGAGCGCCATCATTGCCGGTTTCGACATCCCGATCAGAAATCCCACAGGAATCGCCACTGCAGCACCCAGCAAAAATCCCACTAACACCCGCCGCAAACTCGCTAGCAGCAGCAAGCCAATGCCTAAATCTCCAGGCCCGCGCTGGTAAAATGGATGCAAAATGTAATCTAAATTAGCGATTAACGCCTGATAGGGAGTGGGAATCAAATCGCTCTTGAAGCTGGCAACAATCCACCACACCCCAAGAATTCCCAAAAAACCAGCCGCCGGCAACAATACGGTATCTCGGATAAAAACGGGTTTTGCCCGCTTCCATGCTGCAACTCCGGCAACTGCGATCGCAGATAAATTAAGTTGAATTGACATTTCAATCTCCTCAGAGTCAGGGGCGGTATAAGAATCTTGAACAATACCAACCGGAGACACTGATGAAGCCAAACTATCTATTGAAGACAAGTTGACTCTTCAGTCTCTTCTCAATGCCTGCGAAGTTAGCTGACGGGCTAGGACTGAGAGATGTCCTTCTCTAAAGATTTCAAAATCAAAAATTACACTCAAATTTGGCAACTTTTAACTTGGCTCTTTAATTCTGTAGAGATTCGCCCCTAAAATTGGTTCCTCCGCTCCAGCCACACGCTAGTCTTTGCAAATTGTTCGATCGCGCAGCGCTGGATTAGGCTTGACTTTTATAGCCAATTCAACCTAACTTATCACTAGCGCCCAATCTTGTCAATACGTCTTTAGGAGTAGCTACTGCACGACTTACGTAAAAAGTGGTTTGACGCGCTACTCAATAGGGGTAAGGTACCCATTGCAAACCTGCAATATAGAGGTGATGCGTAACTCGTGTAATGGCGATTTTAGATACTTTGATATTACCAACCAATTTCTCTTCACATCGCTCCTGTTCCCGGTTCCCTGTTCCCTGTTCCCTGTTCCTTCAAATCAGAAACCGAATAGTTACATAAATAGCAGCCACCACCAATTGCAACGCCATCACAGGAAGCCCGTAACGCAGAAAAGTTTGAAAAGAAATCCGCCTGCCATGCAATTCAGAAATTCCTGCTGCAACTATATTAGAAGAAGCTCCTACCAAAGTGCCATTTCCTCCTAAAGTTGCCCCGTACATCATCGCATAAAACAGCGGTAATACCTCCAGAGGAAACTGCCCTGCAAAATCGGGATCTAGGACTTCCACAGGGGCTAACCCGATGTTAACAACATACTGTTTGAGCAAAGGGACCATCGCCACCACTAGCGGAATGTTCGGCACCACGCTGGACATTAAACCCACAAAAAATAACAAACTTAGCGAACCCAAAAAAATATTTTTACCCAAAATCACTGCTAGAATTCCCGATATACTGGCAATCACTCCAGTTTTTTCTAAACCCCCAATCAGTACAAAAGTAGACATGAAAAATAGCAGCGTACTCCAATCTAAATCCCGCAAAATATTGTTGACAGAATCTATCTTGGAGTGGTGAGCTAAAAGCATTGCCAAACCAGCCCCCAACAAAGCAACGGCTGCTGGTGAAAGTGGCACGGGCAGAGACTCTCCCACAACAAAAAATAGCAGCACAAAAGCTATGATTAAGCCGCCCACTCCTAAAACTCGCGGGTGATTAATTTTGGGATGTGGCAAGTGTGCCAAATCCTCTAATTCTTTGTGCCAGATTTCGGGGAACAACCACGGCAGAAGAATGACTATTACTCCTACGGCAATTGCGCCGCCTAAACTTAATTTCATCAGGTAATCGGCAAAGCTCATATTAATCGCATCGCCTACAATGAATGTCGCCGGATCTCCCACGATTGTCAGCAGTCCCGAACTATTGGCTACAAATACCATTAAAATTAGTAATGGTACAAAATCGACACCCACTTCTTGCGCCATTGGCGGAATTAATGGTGCTAGCAGCATGACTGTGGTAGCATTGGGCAAAACTGCACAAATCGGGGTAGTAATCGCCACAATACCCAGCAACAAATTTTTGCCTTTTCCTTTCGCCAACAGCACCATTTGAGTTGCCAAATAATCGAATACTTTGGTCGGCTCAAAGGCTCTCACCATGACCATGACTCCAAAAAATAAACCCAGGGTTCCGTGACTGCGACCGATATATTCGATCGCATTATTTAACGTCATCACGTGGGTAAAAACCAGAATCAGCGCTCCCAAAAATGCCGCAACTGTCAGGTGTATCCATTCTGTAATTATTAAGAAAACTACACCGATAAATGTTGCCGCAGCGATCGCAGCTTGCACGTTTTCCATTTAGTCCCCTGACAAAACTAAAGCTTAAAAATTAAAACCTCTGGTTGTCAGCGAACATACTACTTTTAAGCTCTTCTGTCAAGACGTTTAAGTGTCACTTTTGGCATAAAAAAGCTGGGATCTAGTCATGGAGAGAGCAGCACGGGGGAAAAATCACCTCAAAACTACTTCTTTTAGCAGGGTTGCGATCGCCCGAAGTTTGATATGGCGATCGGGCGATCGCTCAACTACAATGAAGCATGGGCAATATCTGCCAAACTCAACCCCCACGCAGACATCATGGACTACAGCCAAATGCTCGCCGATAAAACCGATACGATCCTTAAAAACTGGATTGAAGCAGTACGTCAGGATCGGAACATTGAAAGTGCAGACACCTTAACGCACTCAGCGATCAAAAATCACATACCCCATTTGTTGGCGGCGATGGCCGCATTGCTTTCCCAATATCGCAACAGCGACATAAAGGTAATAATTGAAGCCAGTTTAGATCACGGACTTCTTAGAGCCGAACAAGGCTACGACTCCGCAGAAGTAGCCAGGGAATACCATTTATTGCGTCAAGTAATATTCTCAGAATTAGAAGCAGAATTGCTAGCAGGAACCACTGCCGAAGTATTCAAAGCTTTTCGCCTCATCGATGCCGTAATAGACGAAGCAATTGCCCAGTGTTTCAATAGCTACGTCGCTCAGAAGCTTCGGGAACTCCAACAAATCCAAAGTCAGTTACAACTCACAAATCAAGAACTCAATCGCCTCGTCAGCGTCAACCAAGAAAACCTTTCCTATTTAGCTCACGAACTCAAAACACCTCTCAACTCAATCATCGGTTATTCAGAGCTATTTTTGCGAAAAGGAAGGGCGCAAACAGAAATCAAAGATACCCTCCCCGGCATCGAACACATCGAGCGAGTATTGCGTAACGGCAGACAGTTGTTGCGCCTGATTAACGACGCCCTAGAACTTGCTCGCGCCGATGCCGGCAAAATTAAACTTAACCTGCGGCAAACTAATGTACAATCTCTAATTAACTCCGTAGTAGAAATGATGCAGCCAATTGCTGATGCTAAAGGACTAAAACTTGCTGTTACCAGCGACTGCGCCCCCAAACAAGTAGTCGCCGACGGACAGCGGCTGCAACAAATTGTCACCAACCTTCTGAGTAATGCCATTCGCTATACAGAATCTGGTAGCATTGAATTAAGTTGCAGCCGCGCTGGAGAAGCAAATTGGACGATCGCCATTGCAGATACAGGTATCGGCATCGCCCCCGAAGATACCAACCGCATCTTTGACCCCTTTTTTCAAGCAGGAGAAGCCCGCAAACAGCAGTATCCCCCCGACAGCACCGGCCTGGGATTAGCCATAGTATCGCGGCTAGTCACGCTTTTGCAAGGTCAAATAGAGGTAGTATCAGAAATCGGAGTCGGCTCAACTTTTACCGTAATTCTCCCTTTAGAAGTTAAAATACTTCAAGTAGTAAGCTAAAAATTAAGTTCAAAATTTTAGATCCGAACATCAGAAAATCCTATGCCCGCAGCCAACCTTAGCTTTTCCACAACCGCCTTTCCCCTCACCGCCGTAGTCGGGCAAGCAGCAATCAAATTAGCCCTGCTTTTAGCAGCAGTAGATCCCGGATTGGGAGGAGTGGCGATCGCCGGTCGCCGCGGTACCGCAAAATCAGTAATGGCCCGCGCCCTGCATTCCCTACTGCCACCAATTGAAATTGTTAAAGACTCTTTTTGCAACGCCGAACCCGATGAAAACATTGCAGAACAGACATCTTTTATATTAGAAGAAAACGGGCAAGATGCCCACACCACAAATACTAACTCCCCAAATACAGAAATTATTCCCGCACCTTTCATTCAAATTCCTTTGGGTGTCACCGAAGACCGACTCTTAGGTTCTGTCGATGTCGAACAATCAGTAAAATTTGGCAAAACCGTATTTCAACCGGGACTTTTAGCCCAAGCAAATCGAGGCGTACTTTACGTAGACGAAATCAACCTGCTCGATGACAACATTTCCAACCAATTGCTAACAGTATTAACCGAAGGTCGCAACCAAATAGAACGCGAAGGCATCAGCTTCCAACACCCCTGCAAACCTCTATTCATTGCCACCTACAATCCCGAAGAAGGGTCGCTCAGAGAACATTTGCTCGATCGCATCGCGATCGTACTTTCCGCCGACGCAGCACTCGAACTAGAAGAAAGAGTATACGCAGTAGAACAAGCCCTATCCTACTCCAGTTCCCCCCAAGAATTTCTCAACCAATACACCGAAGACACCGACAACCTCAAAACCCAAATCATCCTCGCCAGAGAATGGCTCAAAGATGTTACCATCAGCCGCGAACAAATTGCCTACTTAGTAGAAGAAGCCCTGCGCGGCGGAGTCCAAGGACACCGCGCCGAAATCTTCGCCTGTCGCGTCGCCAAAGCCGCCGCCGCCATCGAAGGACGCACAGAAGTTAACGCCGAAGATTTGCGCCGCGCCGTAGAACTCGTCATCGTACCCCGGGCCACCATCGTCCAAACTCCCCCAGACGAAAACCCACCGCCACCGCCACCG
>NZ_JADEWT010000155.1 GCF_015207505.1 Tychonema sp. LEGE 06208 | reverse complement strand
GACTCCAACAACTCCGACTCCAACAACTCCGACTCCAACTCCAACTCCAACAACTCCGACTCCGACTCCAACAACTCCAACTCCAACAACTCCGACTCCAACTCCAACTCCAACAACTCCGACTCCAACAACTCCGACTCCAACTCCAACTCCAACAACTCCAACTCCAACAACTCCGACTCCAACTCCAACAACTCCAACAACTCCGACTCCAACTCCAACTCCAACAACTCCGACTCCGACTCCGACTCCAACAACTCCGACTCCAACAACTCCAACTCCAACCCCAACTCCTGCACCGTTAGTATCCATCTTTTCACCCAAACCCAATGCCACAGACGGCGGCGAACCGACGGGACTGCCACAAAATCTTAGCGGGCCTGGATTTTACTTCTTCACAGACAATGCTGATACTGTTATACCGCCAGAGGCGATGGGTAAAGGAATTGTAGCCCTATCCGGCAATGACTCTTTAACAGGTACGAATAACGATGAAACCTTCAGTGGCAATCAAGGTGCTGATACCCTTAACGGACTGGGTGGAAACGACATTTTGTTGGGCGGAAAAGGCTCCGATAGCATTGATGGCGGTGCTGGTAACGACTTTCTCAGCGGCAATAACGACAATGACAGCCTAATAGGAGGAGATGGCAATGATGTTATGCGGGGCGGTAAGGGAAATGATACTCTCAATGGCGGTGCGGGCAACGATATACTCATAGGCGATCGCGGCCCAGACATTCTCACAGGCGGTGATGGCAATGATGCTTTCTTCTTCGCCGTAGATGAAGATTCAACTCCGATTAATCAAACAGATGTGATTACGGACTTCCGCCCTGGAGATTCAATTGGTTTGATGGAAGGATTAACATTTTCTGCTCTCACTTTTGAGCGTGTGAATTTGCAACTTGACGGCGCAACACCTGTGGCTTCTACGGCTATCAAAGCGGGTGATAATTATTTGGGTATAGTCTCTGGGGTAGCTCAAGATGCCCTGAATGCTAGCGTTTTCTTCAAAGCCTAGATCGATCGCACGGACTGGATCGAGGCATCTGTGCAATTGGGTTCGGCAGCCAGGGCTGGGGTTTCTAGCTATCCTACATGGGTAATTGGTGGTCGGACCCATAACGGTATGATGTCTATTCAACAACTAGCCAACATAAGAATAAGTATTGCAGGACTTGTGCGCTCCGACTAAGAAACCGGGTTTTTACCGAATCTTTGGGCTTCGGCGAATTGTTTTCGCAAAAACCCGGTTTCTGGGCCCTATGCGTAAGTCATAATACAGATAAATCGCGTTTTATCTATCCCCATCCATTCCGTTTATCTGCGATTGCTAAAAAGGGCGATCGCCCTTTGCCATTTCTCACAAAAACTCAACACGCCCAACCATTTCGTCAGGCGTGTACACTTCATAAATCAAAACCAGAGCTTCAATGATTTGTCCGATCGAACGAGTCCCTTGCTGACAATAAGCAATACCTGGATGCTCGCTGCTAAGACTAGCAATCGTTAAAAAATCATCATCGTGAGTCATAATCACCCGCTTTTGTTCGCAGATAAATGCTAACTGCGATTCATCAGTCTGAGCAAGCAATCCCGCCTCAATAGTGGTTGTAACATCAATTAATCGTCTACGCAACTCTCGCGCCACAGCCGATTTAACATTCTCATCTAAATGAAAGCGGATGCGTTCACTCACCTCTAATTTCCCTCAGCTTTTCCTGCAAACGAGAAGGTGGGCTCTGACGCTTCAACTCTTCAACAAAAGCATCTGATTCAGCAGTGCGGCGGTCAATTTCTCCTCGATTATCGTAATAGTAAGTCATCGCTGCATGAACCGAAGCCGGCGACAAATTATAGTCCCTAGCGATTTCTTCGATCGACTCTCCCATATTAAGATACATTTGGGCGATATGTGCTACAGAAATTCGATGACCTGCAATGCGTGGTTTACCACCAAGCACTCCCGGTGTAATTTCAATATACTTTGTGATGACTGATTGCTTAGACATAAAGCGTCAAAGGCTCCTAATTGATAATATTTAGAGATATTTAATTTTAGCAAAAACAGACGAAGTGTGCCCTTTCATCCATCCGCATTCACCTGCGGTTAAGAAATAACCACCATCACTGCGCCAATATTTCCCTAACTCTTTCCCGAAACAAACGCACCGCCGCCCTTTGTCCAATACTTTTACTTTGCTCTATCAAACCCGGAATTTCTGCGATCGGCAAAAACGGAAAAGCCAAACTGTTCTCCCTCTCTTCGTAATTCCCCTCAACCAATTGATACACTACAAGACATTGGTTGCGATATCTCCAAATTTCAGGCACGCCCAGAGCAGCATAGATTGAAAACTTATTCAAAGAAGAACTCGTGTAGTCTGATTCTACTACTAAATCCGGTGGCGGATCTGCAGGTAAATTAATTTCATCTTTATCTCTAACTAAAGATTCATTTTGAATGTAAAAACAAGTATCCGGTTCAATAGCACGAGCTAAATCTTCCCGTTCCAGAGTCAACGCACCGAGGCTCATAGCTTCAATTTCTAATTCATCTGCTAAAGCTCCAATAAATAGTTCGAGCATGACTTTAGGTCTTTCATGTTTAGGTAATGGCATTCTGATTTCTAAAACTCCTTCAGCATAAGCAATTCTCCACGCTCTACCGTCGCCGACATCAGACATTATCGCTTTAAATGTTTGCCATTTAATGCCTGTCAAAGTAATTAATTTTTCCTCGCTACTTTGCTGAGGAGGAGTCAATGTGGTTGTTACCATAGGAGGTACGATTAGTTAAATTTTGATTGATTTTAGCATAATCTTCTAACATCTGCGTTCATCCCCGTTCATCTGCCGACCTCTGCGGTTGCTAAAAAGAACGATCGCCCTTAACGACAAAAAGTGCGATCGCCCCTTTCAATTACTAACCAGAAATCACCTGATTCAGCAAATGAGCCTGAGAACCTTCAAGACGAGGGCCATGAATCTGCACCACCATAGAAGCCAAATAATTGCCCCAACGAGCCGCTTTTGCAGAACTTAAACCATTAGTAAGTCCAAACAAAACACCGCCCGCAAAAGCATCTCCAGCACCCACAGTATCGATCGCCTTTACGGGAAATCCAGCCACATCCACAATCTGTTTATTTTCCACCACCATGCAGCCCTTATCCCCATTCGTGATAAAAGCCAAATCCGAAATCTGGCTCATTTTCCGGGCGCATTCTTCTAAAGATTCCTCCTTAAAAAAGCTCCGAACTTCATCAGCATTGCAAAAAATTACATCGCAATATTCCGAAACCACCTTGTGAAAATCATCAGCAAAGCGATCGACCAAAAAGCCATCCGAAAAAGTAAAAGCCACCTTCACGCCCAGACGCTTAGACTGTTCCATCGTCTCAATACTAGCCTTTCTCGGTTCTGGAGCATCCCAAAGATAACCCTCAACATAACTGTACTTGCAGTGAGCCAGTCGATCGACATCAATATCAGTCGCCGCCAGAGTAGTAGAAACCCCCAAATTCGTACACAGAGTGCGTTCCGCATCCGGCGTAGTCAACACGACACAAGTACCCGTAGGCCCGCTCGACTCAGCAGCAGGATGCACATTAAAATCAATCCCCGCCTCCAGCAAATCTTGCCGGTAAAATTCGCCGTTAGTATCCTTAGCAACCTTCCCAGAATAATAGCCTTTACCGCCGCTCTGAGCCAAACCAATCATCGTATTTGCCGCAGAACCCCCCGATCGCATTTGTAGCGAAGTATGCTCCAAATCGTGCAAAATCCCCCCCTGCGTTGCCGAATCCATCAGCGTCATCCCGCCGCGATTCAGCCCGCGATCGAGTACAAATTCATCTTCCACCAATGCTAAGATGTCTACAAGGGCATTGCCCACGCCAAACACATCCACAGAACCGGAATTTTGATTATTTTCTGTCATTGTTACTTTTTGGTTTACACTAACTATCAACTCTATAATAAATCGGATAAAATTCAACATCCAAAATTCAAAATTAAAAATCATAAATCCAAAAAATTAAACCCACAATCCACAAATCACAAATTTCTAATCCACAATCTAAAATCTAAGATCTAAAATCCACAATCTAAAATCTAAAATTTAAAATCGATATGTCTTACCTCCCACCTCTGATTCAGCAAATGTTGCAGCCGGGGTTTTACCCGCACAGTGTCACAGAACCGGTGCAGCTAATTCAGACTCATGCTTCCTTTGTTTTGCTAACCGGAGATTATACTTACAAAATCAAAAAGCCAGTCAACTTTGGCTTTATGGACTATTCCACTTTAGAGAAAAGGCAGCATTTTTGCACCCAAGAATTGCTGATGAACCGGCGCACAGCACCGGAAATTTATCTCGAAGTTTTGTCAATTGTTCAAAGGGGCGATTTGTTTGAATTTATGAGCGATTCAGCGGAGATAACTCCGGCAGAAGTGGCTGTAGAATACGCGCTGAAAATGCGGGAATTTCCTCAAGATTCGCTGTTTCTCAGTTTGTTGGAGCGCGGACAGTTAACCGAACAACTTATGGCAGAGTTAGGGCGGGAAGTTGCCAAATTTCACAGCACGGCAATTACTAATAGCTACATTCGCACATTTGGCGAAGTCAGTCAGATTCGCACAGCAATAGATAACAACTATCTGATTTCCCAAAAATATATCGGCGGGCCGCAGACTCAGACTCAATATCAAGAGACTAAAGATTATACTGATGCGTTTTTTGCGAAAAATCCAGAATTATTCGAGCGCCGAATTGCCAACAATAAAATTCGCGAGTGTCACGGAGATTTGCACTTGCGGAATATAACATTGTGGCAAGATAAAATATTGCTATTCGACTGCATTGAATTTAACGAGCCTTTTCGCTTTGTTGATGTTATGTACGATATTGCTTTTACAGTCATGGATTTGGAATCGCGGGGGCGCAGAGATTTAGGCAATGTTTTTCTCAATACTTACATCGAACAAACTGGCGATTGGGAAGGACTGCAAGTTCTGCCGCTGTATTTGAGCCGTCAAGCTTATGTCAGAGCAAAAGTCACTTCGTTAATGTTGGACGATGCCTCGGTTTCAACTGATGAAAAAGCACAGATTTTACAGACAGCCGCTCATTACTATAAACAGGCTTGGGAATACACAAAACCGCGCCGGGGAAAGTTAACTTTGATGTCTGGTTTGTCGGGTTCTGGGAAGAGTACGGTGGCTCGATATTTGGCAGCCCGCACAGGTGCAATTCAGATTCGTTCCGATGCTGTTCGCAAACATTTAGGCGGAATTTCTTTAAATGAACGCGGCGGGCAAGATTTGTATTCGGATGAAATGACGGCGCAGACTTATGGTAGATTGTTAGAGTTGGGGATAATTCTGGCCGAACGAGGTTGGAATGTGATTTTAGATGCTAAGTTCGATCGCCAAAAATTGAGAACCGATGCGATTAATCTGGCTCAATCCCACGGCTTGTCCTGGCAAATCATTTACTGCACCGCACCAATTGCTGTATTGCGAGAACGGCTGCAACAGCGCCGGGGCGATATTGCCGACGCGACAGCAGAACTATTGAGCTCGCAGCAAGCAGAAGCAGAAGCTTTTACAGAATTTGAGCAAATTTCTGTAAATATTATAGATACCGCGCAAGACTTAGAGGTACAATTAAACTTGATTTGTGGGGAGTAGTTGCAGCGCGATCGCCCTTACCAATCTTACCTATCTGCTAATATTGTCAATATCTTTCTGTACTATTACAAACACAACTTGCAGCTCATGCCAAAATTTACCGGAGACTCCAAGGGGTTTAGCCCCGCGCTGATATGGTTTGTGTTATTTACCGTTGGGTTTCGCTTAGTCGGATGTACCCTGCCGGTGAGTCTCGGCCTTGGTGTCCTCGGCGGGGTAGCAGCAGGTTTAACAGTCGCTTGGTGGCACAACGAATTACTACTCAACCCCAATACAGGTTCTAAGGATAAAACCTCGGACGCTATACTCAATAAAGAAGTAGTGGAAACGGGCGGCAATAGATATATCAAAAGCTCCCGGCGCGAAGCTACTTCACTGTTTGATTGGCTGTCGAAAACAGAAGATCGCCGCTAGCACATAAAAAAGTTTTTAGTATTGAGTTTTGAGATTTAAGTTAAAGCGTTCAAAATTCGGCGTTGCTAAAGTTGAGTATGAATTAACATTTTTCACGCTCGATCCAAAGACAGACTATGAAGGGCTTTTAATTATTTGTTGAATGTTTGTATTTTTGTCTAAGTTGCTGCCGCTGTTTATTTATCCTTTGGGGTTGAGTTGCTTGTTGATGATGGCGGCTTTAATCGCGCTTTGGAAGCGTCCCAAATGGGCAGCACCGCTAATGGCTGGGGCACTAATTATTTTACTGCTCGGAAGTAGCGGTTGGGTTTCAAAATCCTTAGTTCGATCGCTCGAATGGCAAAATATACCAACCGCCGAACTCCCCCAAGCATCCGCGATAATCGTCTTGGGCGGCGGTGTCAAAGCAGCTTTACCTCCCCGCCCTTGGGTAGAATTGGGGGAAGCGGGCGATCGTATTATTTACGCTTCCCGACTTTACCGTCAAGGCAAAGCTCCCCTGTTAGTGCTCAGCGGCGGTAGAGTAGATTGGAAAGGCGGGGGTTCTCCAGAATCGGCAGACATGGCAGAAATTGCTCAAACAATGGGCGTACCAGCATCAGCAATTCTGCAAGATCCCGATTCGCACAATACTTATCAAAATGCCGTCAATGTGCGGCAAATCTTAGATAATAAAGGCATAAAAGGGTCGGTTTTGCTAGTGACATCGGCGATGCACATGACTCGATCGCTCTTAATTTTTCAGCGTCTGGGAATAAAAGTAATTGCAGCACCAACAGACTTTCAGATAACGCAGCAGAATATCGCAGAATCTCAAAATAGCTGGCAAGCAGTCGCACTGGATTTATTGCCAGATACCTATTATCTAAATCAGTCTAATAAAGCTTTGAAAGAATACATCGGCTTAATTGTTTATCGCCTGCGCGGATGGCTTTAACAGAATTTTATATCGTTTCCGCTTGCATCGTCAGGTGATTTAACCGGCGCTAGAACACAGAGTACACAGAGTCCGAGAATATATATCTGAATCATTCGGATGAAGAGAGGATTTGATATTAGATCTGAAATTTTTGATTTTAGCTTGAATAATTTAAACTAATGCAATTGATAATTTAATTGATAGAAAAACCGCCGATTGAGGGAGATGCAACACAGATGCAACACAGATGCAACGCAGATAATTTTAAGATTGTTTGGGACTATTAGATGAGTTTGAATAATTGGTATAAAATCTAAAATCTCACAATTCTCTGATTTATTGTGTTAGCTTAAAGTCATTACAGCCAATATTTGCCACAGTCGCCCCCAAACAATCATGTTGCCCCACGAGTTGCAAAACGTTGTCCCAGAATCGACCCCAGCAGCCGAAATTTTCCAACAGAAGCAAATTGTTCGCGAGTTTTACGCCGAAATTAAGTACCGCGAAGAACTCGAACGTCACTGTCAGTGGTACTACGCTACAGCCAAGCAGCATCAGCAGGAATTCCAGAAAATGCAGGGAGATTTTAACATTTTCGGTTGGTTCTGTCGCCGACGATCGCAAAATTAAGAATGCAACAAAAAAGAGGGTTTGCAGTAAGGACTTTAGTCCTGCCGACTGACTAAAAGCCAGAGAAACAACAGAAGTCTTCACTACAAATTCTCTTATGGTTATATCATCGGATTGGATATTAGTTGCCAACAGCAATGCAGCTTTAGAAAATCTCCAAACCCTGATCTCATCAGTCATTCCCAATCTAAAATTTAAAATCTAAAATCTAAAATGGTATGAGATTGCCTTTGGGCTCCGGCGCTGTTTTTGAGAGTGCTAGACTTCCGAAGATATCAATTCGACTTCATCTTCTTTGAAGTGAGCTCGAAATTTTTTGTCAAACTGAACTAAAACAGGCCAATTGGCACTGACTGGTCTGCCGTGCCATTCGTGAACGATCGCCACGACTTCTCCTTCCATACCCTTAATCTCAAATGGTTGACTGCGATTTTGAGGGTGGTGGTAGACAACAACAGAGTTTTTAACGCAAACGCGATCGCCAACTTTCATAGATTTAAAATTAGTGTTCTCTCTACAAAACTCTACAAACCGTGCAAGTGCAGAACACCTGTACGGTTTGGGTACAGTCTTTTTATCTTCCCACACAACTAGAGCGAAAACTTAAATAAAGTTAGCGGTTGTCTGTGGGTACTTCGATCGCCAGTCGCGAACCGAGGACGGCTTCAGTGCCGATCGACTCTGGATTAAAGCCCTGTCGCCCGATCGGCATTTAATACCATTGTTGGCGGGGATCGTTGCCAATTCTTCAATCTGCAATGCCCCAATCTCAAATCTAAAATGGTATTAATTGGTTCAACCAACACTCAACATCAACGGCCAGAGTTTGACCCAACTCCAGCAACTGCCGGATCGAAGACAGCTCCCAGCCGCCGTCAGAACGGGCGATACCCAAGGCAACGACATCCACCTTATTTTCCTCCTGTGCCGCAGCTCGCCGTTGCAGGCAGCCCAAACACAGAGGCACTATTTGACTGTAGAGAGAATCGAAATACAGTTCTTGCGATTTGTCCAAACACAAACCCAGACTCAGCCGATCGCCCACAGCAATCAAACGCTCAATGTGGAGGATATCAGCTTCCAACTTGACAGGCGATCGTTCATCCACAGCCGATCCTGCTTGCAGCAGCGCGTCAAGAGTGCGCCAAATCAGCTTTTCCAAAATTTCCTTAACTTCGGGAACCTTCAACCGACAGCGGAGGTGGCCGGCTTCAGTGGCGATCGCCTCAATTTCCGCCAACAGCGACTCCGCATCCTCGCTTTCCAGTTCCAAAGCCTTCGCCGCCGTCAAACAGCGGTGTCCCAAAGCCACCTCAGCAGCAACCTGCAACTCTACCGGCACCGGCAACTCGTCGCGGTGGAAAGCCATCATCACCCCGTAATTTTCCCGGTAAACCTGAGTGTAAAGCTGATCCAAGCGAGTCAAATTTTCCTGACTCAGCAACTGCACGATCCGGTGGCGTTCCTCAGCGAACAAATCCCGCAAGCTAAACGACTGATCCCCAAACAACCGAACCATTTCCAGAATCGCGTGGGCCGCCGAAGCTTCTTGCAGAACTCCAAACAACCGGTCTTTCAGCATCGTGTAAGACCGGCGGCTGCCAAAAGGCTGAATGCAGCAGTGGAAGTCCCAGCCGCCGAGGTGGAACGCAGCAAACACAAAAACCTCTGTTTCCCGCGTAATTTCCGAGGTTAACTGCAATTGACCCACAGCCAGAGTCATCGAGCCCATGCGCTGAATTTGAAAATCTTCTTGCTGGGCCTGATAGCAGTAAACTCGCTGTTGGCGGGGATATTTGGCAAACAGAGAACTAATGGCGTAGTGGGCGGCTACTTGTCTGAGACTAATTTGGGCAGTTGTTACCTGTTGGCGGTAAACTTCCGCCCCTGTTTTGAAACAGTCAACGTTGCTAGGAATCAGGGCCAGCCGATCGATAAAATCCTTTTCTAGCTGTACGCCCGTAACTTCCCCCGCCAATTCCAGCGCCCGGGCCGCGTAGCGCAAAATTTGCACGCCTTCGGGGCGAGAGACTTCTTCAAAAAACCAGCCGCAGCTAGTAAACATTAACAAAGTGTGGCGCTGCATTTCCAGCAACCGCAGGGCGTCTACCTGTTCGGCTGCGTCAAGGGGGCGAACTTGATGGCGTTCGAGGAAACTATCAACATTCGCCGGCGATCGATCGCGAATCACATCAATATATTCATCTCTGGCCTGCCAGGGATCGCGCAACAGCTTGCGTCCCGCTTCTTCGTAAATCGGAATTAGTCGATCGCGCAGCCAATTCAAAGTATCTCGCAAAGGACGGCGCCACAGGAGATGCCACCCACCGCCGCCACCGCAGCCACAATCATCTTGCCAGCGATCGACCCCGTGAGAGCAACTCCAGGCCGTCACCGGTTTGAGTTCCACTTCCCAATCGCTCGGATTTTGACTTAAATAATGAGCAAAATTCGTCACCGTCCAGCCGCGGCGGGGAAACTCTTCTGTGAAGGCGTAGGCGAGGCATTTTTCGGTACTGTTTTTGTGGTGGCCGAAAGTTTCGCCGTCCGTCGCCACGGAGATTAATTGGGCCGGTCGGTGGTCTCCCCGCACTGCTTGACCCAAGCGCCCCGCCAAGTGGTGGCTGCTGCTGAGAACGTCATTGAAGCCCATATCCCGCGAGATCGGGCCGTCGTAGAAAAAGATATCAATGTAGGGAGTATTAGCAGTTGGGGCTGCCGAAGGCTGGCCGTCTCTGCGGCCCAAGGAGTGAGAGCTCAGCGGCGAAAGTTGGAGGTCAGCCATCAACCGTATTTCCGGCTTTAAATAGCAGCGGTAGGGGCGAGTCGGATCGATTTGACCGCCGCCTACTTCGTGCCATTCGCCATCAGTTTCTGCCCCTGCTGCTTGGTTTGGTCCGATTAGCGGGCGGCAGCGTTCGGCTTGGGAGGGGGCTAAGACAATGAAGCGGATGCCTTGGGCCACTAAAACTTCGAGGGTGGCGTAGTCTACGGCGGTTTCGGCGAGCCACATTCCTTCGGGATCGCGATCGAATCTGGATCGAAAATCTGCGATTCCCCAGCGAATTTGGGTATATTTGTCTCGCTCGTTCGCCAGTGGCATGATGATGTGATTGTACACTTGGGCGATCGCGTTACCGTGACCGGACAGGCGCTGACAGCTTTTGCGATCGGCTTCCAGAATCCGCTGGTAAACTTCCGGATCGTAGCGTTCCAGCCAACTCATCAACGTCGGGCCGATGTTGAAGCTGAGATATTCGTAGTTGTTGACTATCCCGGCGACTTCTCCTCGGTCGTTGAGTATGCGCGCAAAGGCGTTGGGGCGGTAGCACTCGCGATCGATGCGTTCGTTCCAGTCGTGGGAGGGTTCGGCGCTGGCTTGGCGTTCGATCGCATCCAGGTAAGGGTTTTCTCGGGGCGGTTGGTAAAAGTGACCGTGAACCGTCACGCACACTCCTGTTGCTGTCGCCGTGCTGCTTTGGGTTGGGGGCGTTACCCCTGGCGCAGACACCGGGCTCGCGTCGGACTGAGTTGTAGAAATCGAAACCATGCGATCGAATCCTCAAGTAGTTAATGACAATAAAATCAGCCTCATTAGTAACTGAAACCTTACGCAGCAGGCGTTTGGGCTAGGCATCAGTTGCGGCTGAGTTTGGGCAGACAATTATTTGATACATTTGTAGTATTGCGAGCAAAGCATTCGTTCCAAGATGCAGAGCGTCGATCCCTGGGTTTTTCTGTCTGTGCTTTGCTGTTGAAAGAGTTAAAAAAGGTAATTTTTCCAGCTTTTTGGCACTTTCCACTCATTTCGGGTTTGTGCTTGCAGGGGCTGCTTGTTGAGATTTTGATTTACATTGCTGGATTTTAAAGTTTTATTCATTAAATAGCAAGTTTTTCCCGGAAAAATTTTATCTTTGGCGATCGAGCCAGGGATGGCAATTGTGCGGGTAAATTTAATCTAATGGCGAAACTCTTCACCAGGGAACGCTTTGGCTGGGGGATGTGCTGCACCGGATTGCTGTACTGTGTCTGTAGCAAAATGGTTGATTGAGTTTATTGGTGAAATGTTCCTGTTCACCCGCCACCAGTAACTTATCGAAGTCAACAGATAGCCTTGATGCGATCGCGTGCATTGAAATTTTCAAATCTCGCCTCGACTTGATGCAGACTTCTGAAATACCCTGGATGCAAAACCCTTCAAATTGTACCAGATCGGCTTCGGCCCCGGCAGAATAACAATCCCTAGCTTCCGTAGTGAATCATTTCTACTGGAATCTTGACTGCAGATTCGCTGGAAATGAAAATAATCGATCCCCAATTCTTAATCAGCATTAATCGCAAATACTTTCTAGAAAGTCCCACTCCGCTGATGACGTTGATTTGCAGAAAATTTATCCATACATCATCATCAATCCCCTCAAATGCTTTCGATCCATAAATTCCCAGATTATTGACCAAAATGTCTACCTCTGGAAGTCGATCGAATAATTCGCCTACTCCGCTTGCAGTTCGCAAATCGGCAGCAACGCCTTGCAACTTTGCATTGGGAGCAATTTCTTTAGACTTATTGCAAAAGCCCTCAATTAGCGAAATAGTAAGGTGATTGAGAGCAAAAAATGATGACTTACGAACAAGTACAAAGCTTAAAGCCATAAGCATTCAACAGATTGTGTGGCGTTGGATCTACAACTTTTGCAGAAATGATGTCTGTTCAATAACAACAGCAACTTAAGAAACGGAAACCAGGTCGTCTGCCTAAACTGAGCTTAGAACATCGGGTACTACTGGCATTACAATAATATTGGCGACAGTACTGTAAGCTGTTGTGCATTTAAAACGCATATTGTATAATACAGTATAACCACAGTTGGCAAAAGTCAATGCCTCTTAAAAACTTCTTGAGCTCCGAGACAAGGGAAACTCTTCAACAAGTATTAAAGGAGCATAAGCATCCAGACATTCGGCAAATAGCCTTAATTTTTGGGTAGTAATAAATATGTAGTGAGTAGATACTTATTGGCTCAAAACATAGTTGTAATGATGGATAAAATACCAAATAGCACCAATAGGGTTTTCTAACTTTTTAGAAAATGAAATAGTTTTTCTTGCGATCCGACAAACACGTTAGCGCAAAGTATTGGCTCCTCTGTACTTGTTGTGCTTTAATATTAATTAAGTGTTGATAAAAATTGTGTCCACAAAATAAATCATGAACAAATTAATGACAAATATCTGACGGGGTGACAACCCCGTTAAAACATAGACTCAATCAAGGACATAGCTCTCATACCCTTCTGAAAAAATGGCAATTTATTAGGTCTTATTTTCATTAATTCAACAACTATTTCCTGACAATATT
>NZ_JADEWT010000154.1 GCF_015207505.1 Tychonema sp. LEGE 06208 | reverse complement strand
CTCCCCTTCTCCCCTGATCCCCATCGGACCCTCAATCGCCATACACAATATATATGAGCAACAGCTTATCCGCTCGATTAACCCCACGTTTACACAGGTTCGTAGTGCGAACTGAAGTAGGCTCTTGTTGCCGACTGAAGTCCGCACTACAAACGGGGTAATCTACCGGATACGATCTCGTACATTTCCGATTCCTCGAAACCGGATTTTTTTATCTAATATGCGGATGAAGAACAAGTATTTTCGTGACAAAATCAGGTTTTTGAACAAAAAAAACGGATACCGTGCCACCTTGACTCCTGATTGGAAAGAGTACAGTTTTAGACTTTTGTTCAATATCCAAAATTGCTCTGGGAGTCAATCTAAAATCTAAAATCTAAAATCGACAGACTGCCCGTGCGTCCAAGAGTGAGTTTGTCAGACCGGGTTTTGTACAAGAATGTTGTAAATAATAAATAATTTTTGTACAAAACCCGCCCTCTTCTCAAACAAAGCTAGCCGCCCCAAACCTTCTTCAAAACCTCTTGAGGAGAAATGTCAGCCATTTTACCAGTAGGAGATTTTATGCCCAAAAATCGATCGCCCGGTGGCAGCAATTTTGCAGGTTCAGTCGGGCCGAACAAAGCTATTGTATAAGTTTGAACCGCTACAGCTAAGTGCATCGGCGCACTGTCGGTACACATCATCAAATTAGCAGCAGCAATAGTGGCGGCTAATTTGCCGATATCATCCGGCGAGATAACTTTTACCTTCGGACAAAGTTCGACTAACTTGTTTACGAAGGCTGCATCTTCGGGGCCTTTCACAACAACAACGGGCAAATTAGGCTGCCGTTGCTGACAGTCTTCGATGATTTGTCTCCAGTTGTCTGTAGGGTAAATTTTGTCAATACCTTTAGACAGGGCTAGCTGACTGGAACCGCCGTGAATCAGAATGTAACCGCTTTCTTTTACACCTAACCGCTGCTGTTCGGCTTCTGCCCACTGAATATCCTGTTTTGGTACATTAATTGCCAGGGGCGGACAAGGATTTTTAATGTTGAATCCTTGCAGCAAATCGTGATACATTGAGGCAGCGTACTGGTCAGTTTTTAGAGGTACGGCATCGGTGAGAAATCGAGCGCCGTTGGTTCCTAAATAGCCAACTCTCTGCGGAATGCCGGTCAGCCACAGCAGAAGTCCTACAGTCCACCGCTGGCCGAGGGAAACAACTGCTTCGTATTCGCGATCGCGAATTACGCCCAGTAAATTGCCCAAATCTGCCATAGCGTTGCGGTCTTTGAAATTGTACGTCAAGACTTCTTTGACGGACTTGCAGACTCGGTAAGCGCCCTTTGCCCTCGGTTCCACGATGACATCAATCTGAGAGTCTGGATAAGACTGCTTGAGGTCGTCAAGGGTGGGGAAAAATAAAATTTGGTCGCCAATCCCGCCAGGGACAAGTGCTAGTATTCGCATCATAAACGATCGGGCTATTATCTATCTAGGTAGCTCTCAGCTATCGGTCTTCCACTATCAGCTTATAGTATTTTTAGACTTTAAAAGCTACTGGCTGACAGCTAAACAACTGACCCAAAAGTACAGGACGCTTTTAATATATACCTAGTTGGTAAAGAAGGGTTAGTTAATGCACTTATTGATTGCGGCGGCCGGTTCGGGGCGGCGGATGGGGAGTCAGCGGAATAAACTGCTGCTGAATTTGCTCTCTAAACCTTTGCTGAGTTGGACTTTGGCTGCTGCTGAAGCTTCGCGGCAGATTAGTTGGATCGGCATCATGGGACAGCCTGACGATTTTCCAGATTTTAAGGCAATTCTGGTCGATTTAGCTTTGGTGAAGCCTGTGGAACTGATTCTAGGAGGGGCTACCAGGCAAGAGTCAGTTTACAACGGTTTGCAGGCTTTGCCACCAAATGCCGATCGAGTGTTGATTCACGACGGCGCTAGGTGTTTGGCAACTCCTGAATTGTTCGATCGCTCGGCAGAAGCTCTGTTGGGCTGTCCGGGCTTGATTGTCGCCGTCCCGGTCAAGGATACCATTAAGGTGGTGGACGAGTCTAGGATTGTGCGAGACACGCCGGACAGAAGCAATTTGTGGGCGGCCCAGACTCCCCAAGGATTTGAAGTGAAATTATTAAAGCAGTGTCACGAACAAGGGCGACAAAAGGGTTGGGAAGTTACAGACGATGCCGCTTTGTTTGAAAAATGCGGTTTAGCCGTGCGAATTGTTGAGGGAGAAGAGACAAATTTGAAGGTGACAACGCCCGTTGATTTGAGCGTAGCAGAATTCATTTTGCGCCAAAGATTCGGATAAATTATCTTCAACAAACTTCCCGTACGGGTTTTGTCAAAAAAGAAGCGGTTCAAACTGCCGCTTCTTCTTTCATAAACCTGTTTTTTAGCTTTTTTATTCACCCAAAAACGGATAGCGTCGTGGAAAGAGCGAAATTTTAGACAAGAATTCCAATTCCCGTGATTCACCCAGCAGCAAGTAAATCTCAAATCGAAACATGGAAAATCTCAAATTGAGTGAGGTTTTTTACGAGGAATAATTAGAGAATTTTTTGCTAGTTATTTTTGATGACGCGAAGGCGTTTCTTGTTTTTTGGGATCATCTTTAGTTTGGCAAAAAGCATTTTTTTATGATAGTGCTGTCCCTGAAAACCTAGCCGTACAACACTCGATGAGGAGAGAACACTATAGCGGTTATCAAAAAAGTGAGGAGAGCCCTATGCCCGATGCCCGATGCCCGATGCCCGATGCCCTATGCCCTATGCCCTCATCTTTCTGAAAAAGGCTATATATAAATACAAAACACAGATGATCCTCATTTGTTCAATCAGATTTGTACTGCTTTTTTTCATCTCTTAAATGCTTGACATGATACTTATTTTAGGAGGGTTAAATCAGCCCTGCCTAATTTAGCGGTATAAAAATAAAATCAGGATCGGAGCGAACAGCGTTTGACCGACATTTGCCCCTTCGCGACGCAAAGCCAAGGTTTTTTTGCGCCAAGTAACCAAACTCTAGACTATTTCTAGATGAGTTTGCTTGTATGGCGGTAGCAACTAAGCGACACTGTAGGTAGCAAGTCAGTCCCTGTAAGGTCTGAAGGCATCTAAAAACGGTGTTTTGCTAGACCGTTCCTAGAGAGTGCCTGCTAAATGGCTGAAAGTATTGATAGTTCGTTAGGTTTTCGATGAGTTTTTAAATGTTAAGTTTTTTGTAAAGGAGATATCAACTCTGAGCGATCCAGCACTTTCGGGCACCACCGGTGTTTCACCTACAGCTTTGCTTCCTCAACTGTCGATCGGTATTTTTGTCCGCTCACAGGAACTCGCAGGCTCGGCGATCGAGCTTTTGAGGGGCGATCGCTATGCTTTAACCCATATCAAGTCGGCGGTGGAGTTTTTGGGATTTCTGAAGCACAGTTACCACCTCGATTGTTTGGTTGTTGAGGTAGATGGAACTCGGCGCGAACTCCTCAGCAAGCTGCAAGAACGATCGCTCTTTTTGCCTGCTGTGATTTTTTTGCCCCAGCCCGGGGAGCATGAAATACCCGAAGCACCACTTTCAGATAGTTTTGAGACGCAGCCCAGTAATGCCGACAAGAGTCAAGATCAAAGTTGTACTTTTTTTTACCACCCTGCGGAGGTGCAACTGCCGATCGCCCGATCGAGCGAAATAACTGCAGCTATCGATCGGGCGATCGGGCAATTTCTCAAACTTTCAACTTTAGTTCCTCTCAACGAGCAATCCGCAAAAGTCGATCCGACAACCCTATTGACTGCTCAAAGTTTACTAAGCCGACAGCAGCGCCGACTTGCGGAAAAATTACGGGAGCGATTAGGATACTTAGGTGTGTATTATAAAAGAAATTCCCAGATTTTTTTGCGAAATCTGTCTGAGTCAGACAAGCAAAAGTTCTTGGAGCAACTCAAGTCAAGTTATCGCGACATCGTTTTGCATTATTTTTCTGAAGATACTGCCGTCAACAATCAAATAGATGAATTTGTCAATTTGGCTTTTTTTGCTGACGTTCCCGTTACTCAAATTGTAGAAATTCATATGGAGTTGATGGAGGAGTTTGCTAAACAGCTAAAATTAGAAGGGCGCAGCGAGGAAATATTGCTCGATTACCGCTTGACTCTGATTGACGCGATCGCTCATCTGTGCGAAATGTACAGGCGATCGATTCCAAAAGAGACATCTAAACCTAGAGAGTAGAAGGAAGAAAGCAGAAGCTAAAATTTACAAAAATAGAAAGGATAAGACGTTCGATAGGGCGATCGGAAAGCAGCAATTATTATAAAATAACAAAGAACAGCAGACTTAACACAAATAACAACTACAACTAACATCTGACAACTCATACTCAACATCTATAAAAGTTCATGAGTCCTCTCAAAAAAACCTACGTTCTCAAGCTCTATGTTGCTGGAAATACTCCCAACTCAGTGCGAGCTTTGAAAACCCTAAAGGACATCCTAGAACAAGAGTTTCAAGGAGTGTACGCCCTGAAAGTCATAGACGTTCTCAAAAATCCTCAACTCGCAGAAGAGGACAAAATTTTGGCAACCCCGACTCTGGCGAAAATCCTGCCGCCCCCGGTGCGAAAAATTATTGGCGATTTGTCCGATCGCGAGAAAGTTCTGATAGGATTAGATTTGCTCTATGAAGAACTCCGCGAAGAAGACCTGAATTCATAAGACGATCGGGTGACAGTCATTAGTCAGCAGTGATTAGTTATTAGTTATGGGAGCATCTCATTTTTGTAAAAAGCATTTTTTTGTTATAGAACTGTCCCCGTTCGCACGGGTTATATAAGCCAGTACGAACGCGGACACCACTAGAAAAGTTAATGATTCACAACTAAAGAATACTGAGAGTTCACAAAAATCCATATGAATGAAATTATTCAAACAGTACAACCAGAAAAAAATGTAACTGCAGGAGTTCAAAAAATTCGCACGATGATTGAAGGTTTTGACGACATCAGTCACGGCGGAATGCCAGTCGGCAGAACCACCCTAGTCAGCGGCACATCAGGAACAGGAAAAACTTTATTTGCCGTACAATTTATCTATAACGGAATCACCCATTTTGACGAACCGGGAGTCCTCGTAACTTTTGAAGAATCACCAACAGATATTATTAAAAATGCGTGCAGTTTCGGTTGGAATCTCGCAAAATTAATCGATGAAGGCAAGCTATTTATTTTGGACGCTTCCCCCGACCCAGAAGGTCAGGATATCGTGGGAAATTTTGATTTATCAGCCTTAATCGAACGAATTCAATACGCCATTCGCAAGTACAAAGCCAAGCGCGTTTCTATAGATTCAGTGACAGCAGTATTTCAGCAGTACGACGCTGCATCGGTAGTGCGCCGAGAAATTTTTCGCTTAGTTGCGCGCCTCAAACAAGTAGGTGCAACTACAGTTATGACTACCGAAAGGCTGGAAGAATACGGCCCTGTGGCCCGATTTGGAGTGGAAGAATTTGTATCGGATAATGTAGTAATTGTTCGCAACGTTTTAGAAGGAGAACGCCGCCGCCGCACAATGGAAATTTTGAAGTTGCGCGGTACAACTCACATGAAAGGCGAATATCCTTTTACTATGACTAATGACGGCATTAATATTTTCCCATTGGGAGCGATGCGATTAACTCAAAAGTCTTCTAACGTGCGGGTTTCTTCCGGCGATAAAACTCTCGACGAGATGTGCGGCGGCGGTTTCTTTAAAGACTCGATTATTTTAGCTACTGGTGCAACGGGAACCGGCAAAACCCTGTTGGTAAGCAAGTTCTTGCAAAATGCTTGCATGAACGGCAATCGGGCGCTGCTTTTTGCCTATGAAGAATCGCGGGCTCAGTTGTTCCGCAATGCTTATTCTTGGGGCATTGATTTTGAAGAAATGGAACAGAAAGGACTGCTAAAACTGCTGTGTACTTACCCGGAATCTGCGGGTTTGGAAGACCACTTGCAGACGATTAAATCAGAAATTGCGGAATTCAAACCTTCTCGAATTGCTATTGACTCGCTGTCGGCCTTAGCTAGGGGTGTCAGCAATAATGCTTTTAGGCAATTTGTGATTGGGGTAACGGGTTTTGCGAAGCAGGAAGAAATCACTGGCTTTTTTACAAATACCAGCGATCAGTTTATGGGTTCTCATTCGATTACTGACTCCCATATTTCTACGATTACTGACACGATTATCATGCTGCAGTATGTAGAAATTCGCGGGGAAATGTCGCGGGCAATTAATGTGTTTAAAATGCGCGGTTCGTGGCACGACAAAGGGATTCGGGAATATACGATTACTGAACGGGGGCCGCAAATTAAAGATTCGTTCCGCGGCTACGAACGGGTGATCAGCGGTTCTCCGACTCGGATTGCCATTAATGAGAAGAGTGAGTTATCGCGGATTATTCAGGGGGTACAGGGCCCAGATGATGACGATATTTAATAGCAAACAGTCGGTTTTAGGGTGCTCTTAGCAAACACTATTATAGCTGTTGTTGAGAAACTCATACCATGTACGATCGATTGACAATGACGAAATTGGTTCGTAGTGCGGAATGCGAGTCCGTTCTTGGGTTGCGGACTCCAGGATTCACGCGCGATCGGGAAGCAAATCAAAATGTGGCTCCGACCGACGCGGATTTTCCAGAGCCGGCAGACTTGCTCAACCAGTTGAAAGGGCGGCGCAAAAAGTCGAGGGCTGACTTGGCAGATATGGAGGCGGTGTTGGATCTACTGGGGGACAGGGACTGAGTACAGGTCTAAATTGGATACAAAATCATATCCAATTTGTATCCAATTTAGTGTCAACAGGGTGATAGGTGGCTAATTTGTATCCAATTTCTAGTTACCTCAACGCCCTAATGCCTGGTAATTTAGGCAATAAAAAGCCTCAAACCGTTGATTTATCGTTGATTTGAGGCTCATATATTCGTAAGCGGGCAGCGGGAATCGAACCCGCATAGTTAGCTTGGAAGGCTAAAGTTTTACCACTAAACTATGCCCGCACACAGAATCCAAATATAACACAAGCTTCTAAAAATTGCAATAGGCCTGTGCAAAATTTTTTAAGTTGTCCCTCCCAAGGGCTAAATCGGGACTTGGAGCCCGATCGCCCAATCAGCTAAAAATCTCCCTTTCCCAGGCTACCAAAGGCTTTACGGGTGGAAATAATCGTAGATTTGCTGCGCCAGACGCGGGCCAATCCCAGAAACTTCTGCCAACTGTTCGGGAGTCGCTAAACGCAGATAGTCGATCGACCGAAAATGCGCTAACAACAGTTTTTGCCGGTGGTGTCCCAATCCCGGAATATCATCAAGGCGCGATCGCTTCATTCTCTGACTTCTTTGATCCCGGTGAAAACTCACAGCAAATCTGTGCGCCTCATCCCGCACCCGCCGCAATAATTGTACCCCTGGCTGCTCAGAATTAGTGGGCAGCGGCAAAGATTCCCCCGGCAAAAATATCTCCTCTCGCTGCTTAGCCAAACTGACAACCCGCAACTCATCTAGCAAATTCATCTCCCGCAAAACAGCCACAACTGCTGACAGTTGACCTTTGCCACCATCTATCATAATCAAATCCGGTTTGTCAGAAATAGTATGAGAAACCGAAGATAAACTACTGACTTCTTGCCGCAATCCTAAATTACTCAATTCATTTTCATTACTTTGATCCGTTAAATCCCGTACATTGTTCGTTGCCGAACTTTCTTTTTCCTGATTCTTTCGGAATCTCCTACCGATAACTTCTGCTAAACTCGCAAAATCGTCAGAATGACCCGATTTAATTTCAGGATTCTTAATTTTGTAATGGCGGTAGTGTTGATTGGCCGGCAAACCATCAATAAATACGACGCGGGAAGCTACCGCATCCGAACCTTGGATGTGAGAAATATCGTAACCTTCTATGCGGTGCGGCAGTTCGGGCAAATCGAGAAGTTCTGCTAAATCTTCCATTGCTTGAGAATTGCGATCGCCCAATCTCTGCATTCTCGCCAATTCATACTCAGCATTGCGTTCCACCATCTCAATCAACTCCGCCTTAGTTTGGCGCTGCGGAGTCACAATTGTCACTTTTCGTCCTTTACGATTGCTCAACCAATCTGCTAATATTTCCGCTTCTGGCAATTCGTACTGCACTGAAATTTCGCTGGGAATTTCTACAGATTCGACATTTTGATAATGTTCCTCCAACACCCGCTGCAAAATTGCTCCCGGTTCCACCCCCGCTTCCCCACCTTCGCAAAGAGGGGAGGAAACAGAAAGTTGAGACAACTCTTGCCCCCCATTGGTAAGGGGCGGTTGGGAGGGTATTTCTGCAATAAATCCCAGTCTTCCGACTAATTGGCCGGCACGAATCTGGAATAATTGAACGCAAGCGTGCTGAGTGCCGGCTGCAAGGGCGATCGCATCTCTAGAAACCGTATCATCGGGTAAAGACACTTTTTGACCAGCACTCAAAGACTGCAAACCCTTAATTTGATCTCGGATCCGCGCCGCAGTTTCAAAGTTTAAATCTTCCGCTGCTTTTTCCATTTGCGGTTCCAGAATGTCCAGCAACTCCTGAGTCCTTCCCTGAAAAATCATCGCTACCTTTTGGATAATTTTGCGGTATTCTTCCGGCGAAGTTAGCCCTTGACAAACGCCGACGCAGCGGCCGATGTCGTAGTTCAAACAGGGACGGTCTTTAAACAGCGGCTGAGGGCGCTGTCGCAGGGGAAAAATCCGCTTGATTAAATGCAGCGTACTCCGCAGCGCCCCTGTATCGACGTAGGGGCCGTAGTAGCGGTCTTTTGCACTGCTGGCGCGACGTTTACGGGTGATGAAAATGCGCGGGTATTCTTCCGACCAAGTTATGCACAAATAGGGATATTTTTTATCGTCCTTAAGGAGGACATTAAAGTAAGGTTGGTGCTGTTTTACAAGGTTTGCTTCTAATGCTAAAGCTTCCGCTTCTGTGTCGGTGGCGATGAATTCGATTTCCCGCACTTGCTGTACCATCATCGCGATGCGGGGACTGAGGTTTTGGCTTTCGCGGAAGTAGGAACGGACGCGATTTCGCAGTTTTTTTGATTTACCGATGTAAAGGATGCGATCGCTCTCGTCTCGCATTAAGTATACACCAGGAACCGCCGGAATTTCTTTGAGGCGACTTTCTAGGCGTTCCGAGTCTTTAACTAACGGCAGAGTTTTTGTGGATGGCATTGCAAGCTATCTCAGCAAAATAGAGACTGATTGTACACTTTTTTATTTTACCTTAATTCTGTCTTTTTTTACGGCTGCTACCGCCGCCAAATTCACCGATTAAACTTGAAAATTAGTTACAATATCTGAGATAAAAACTTGCGGGTGCGTTCTTCCTTCGGATTCTGAAAAAACTCTTCCGGCCCGGCTTCTTCCACTAAAACGCCGCCGTCCATCAATACAATGCGATCCGCTACTTCGCGCGCAAATCCGACTTCGTGAGTTACTACTACCATTGTAATTCCAGTTTCCGCCAAATTTCGCATCACATCTAAAACTTCTCGCACCATTTCTGGATCTAATGCTGATGTTGGTTCGTCAAAAAGCATAATTTTAGGCTGCATTGCTAAAGAACGTGCAATTGCTACCCGTTGCTGCTGTCCGCCAGATAGCTGTCCGGGATATTTTTGTGCTTGTTCCAAAATTCCCACTCTTTCTAACAGTTGCATTGCTGCTTCTTCGGCTTTTTTCTTGGGCCAGCGGCGCACCCATACGGGCGCTAGCATGACGTTTTGTAAGACTGATAGGTGGGGAAACAGGTTGAATTGTTGAAATACCATTCCTACTTCCCGGCGAATTGTCTCGATGTTCCGCAAGTCGTGGGAAAGTTCGATTCCGTCGATCGTTATTTTACCTTGCTGATATGCTTCTAAGGCGTTGAAAGTACGAATAAATGTGGATTTTCCCGAACCGGACGGGCCCATTATGACGACGACTTCGCCTCGGTTTACGTTCATGCTAACGCCTCGCAGTACGTGAAATTTTCCGTACCATTTATGGACATTTTCTGCTACGATTACTGTTTCGGGATTTGTGGATTGAGTTTCCATGTTTGTTTTATTTGTTAACCGCTGATTAACGCTGATGAACGCTGATAGAAATTCCTGTAGAAAACTTGTCTAATAACCAATAACCAATAACCAATAACCAATAACCAATAACCAATAACCAGTAACCAGTAACCAATAACCAATAACCAACAACTAATAACCAACAACTAATAACTTTTTTCGAGACTGCGTTCTAGTTTGCGGCTAGCTAATGACATTGAATAGCAAAATACCCAATAAATTAGGCCGACGAATATGTAAACTTCGGCGTACCTGCCGATGTATGATGGATTTGCTAAAATTGCGCGGGATATTCCGATTAATTCTAACATTCCAAATAGGGCAAGTAGGGATGTATCCATGAATAATCCGATGAATTGACCGCCGATCGCCGGAATGACTGTTCGCAACGCTTGGGGTAGTACAATGAGAATTGTCAGTAGCGGTGTGTTTAGCCCGATCGCCCTTGCCGCTTCTATTTGTCCCCTGGGTACGGCTTGCAAGCCCCCGCGCACGTTTTCTGCCAAGTATGCCGCACTGAATAATGTTAATCCCGCGATCGCCCTTACGACTCTATCTAATTTGGGATATTCCGGCGGCAAGAATAATTGCAGCATCACTTGACCTAAAAACAAAATGCCAATTAATGGCAAACCGCGAACGATTTCAATATATAATGTTGAAAGCAGTTTGACGACGGGCAAAGAACTTTGTCTCCCCAAGGCTAGCAATACTCCCAAGGGAAAGGAAAGCACAATACTAATTATTGCTAAAAACAGCGTCAACACTAAACCGCCCCAATCATTTGTCGAGACTTCTCTCAAACCTAACCCGCCTTTAATTAGCCACAAAATCAGCGGGAAGGATAAAGCCCAAATTCCTGGCATCCAACCCATGATTTTAGGGTTGACTTGTCTGGCGGTGACGTAGCCGACGATGGCTGCGATAATAATTCCTAAGAGGTAGAAGCGAGAGGTTTGGTCGATCGGCGAAATCAGCGCACCGACAACCGCAGCACCGAGTAAAATCAATGTAGGCGCATTCCAAAGTCGTTCTTCCCGCTGAATATTTCCCCAAGTCAAGCCTCCCAAAAAAGCAATTATTCCCGCCACTATCCACAGCCGCCAGTAGGATTCGCTGGGAAATCTGCCCGCAAAAAATAGCGGTAAGTTGGCTTCTAATACCCGCCACTGAGCTTTTGTTGTAGCCCAAACGATAATTCCTTTGATAGTTTGGAAACCGACAATCAGACAAACTACTGTAAAAATGCAGTTGTACCAGGTACTAAATAGGTTTTTGCGCGCCCAATTCCAAGGTGTGGGTGATTCGGTGGGAGGAGGCGGTAGTATGGGGGTTTTTTCCATAATTCTTGAGTGGTTAGTGGTTAATTTCTAATTGCACTTATAGTCTTTCTCAGTAACATGAGGTGTTCTCGCGGGCATAGGCCTCCGTGGGCATAGGGCAAACAGGGCATACTTCACCAAGCCAGAAAACCGCTATACTAAAATTTCTAAAATTTTGACGGCTAGTTTCTGTTCGTTCGCAAACAAATTAGCAGTTTCAGAATAACTTAATTGAAATGTTTTTAAGACGCTACTTAAACTGAAGTCACTGTAAGCCATTTGATTGTCCTTATTGTAAGGAGAATTAATTTTTTATCTTTCCTTGAGTTGTACGGTTTGATTGTACCAATTCATGAATAGAGAAACTATTAAACTAATTGTTAGGTATGTTACCATGATAATTAGCATTGCTTCGATCGCCCGACCGGTCTGATTCAACGTCGGAGAACCCACTACAAAGTAAACATCGGGATAAGCCACGGCCACCGCTAAACTCGAATTCTTAGCTAAATTCAGATACTGACTGGTTAAAGGCGGCACAATCACCCGCAAAGCTTGCGGCAAAATTACCATCCGCATCGCGGTTCCCGATTTTAGTCCCAAAGATTTTGCCGCTTCCCACTGGCCTCGGGATACTGACTGAATTCCGGCGCGGACAATTTCTGCAATGTAACTCCCAGTATACAAGCTGAGTCCTGTTACTAAGGCTGCAAATTCTGGAGTTATTTTTAATCCTCCTTGCAGTTGCAATGCTGGTGTCAGGCGGGGAAAATCTAGGCGCAAAGGCAGATTTTTGGTGATAATTAAAGCTACGATCGCACTTAGCCCGATCGCACCGGCCGCCCAAAATAACTGTCTTCCCGGCTTCGCTGTTTCCAGCATCACCCGCCCCCGCCACATCCACAGCCCCGCCGCCGCCAAAACTCCAACAGTTAACAAAATCAACCAAATCTCAAAACCGGGCAAAGGTGCAGGCCAAGGTACAGCAATACCGCGATTTGTCAAGTAAATCGGCCCTTTCATCTGCGGGTTATCTTCCAGTTTTGGCAGAGAAATGAACACTGCAAAATACCAGAAAAATAATTGCAGCAATAAGGGCGTGTTTCGCAGAACTTCTACGTACAAAGCAGCCAAATTTCGCAGCAACCAGTTGTCGGAAAGGCGCGCAATTCCTACCGTCACGCCCGCAATTGTTGTGAAAATAATCCCCAGACCCATTACCCGCAGCGAGTTGACTAAACCGACAAAATAAGCTTGTCTGTAGGTATTTTCGGGACTGTAGGGAATTACGCTTTCGCCGATGTCGAAGGATGCTTGGGAATTGAGAAAGTCAAATCCAAATTCTATCCCTAGTTGCGTGTAATTGGCGCTGATATTGTCCCAAAAAATGGCGATTACAGTTATTACTAAAATTAGGGCGATCGCCTGTCCGACTATTTTCCACAAGCGATCGTCCCGCAGCAGTTTCATCATTGTTATTGGTTATTGGTTATTGGTTATTGGTTATTGGTTATTGGTTATTGGTTATTGGTTATTGGTTATTGGTTATTGGTTATTAGTTATTGGTTATTGGTTATTGGTTATTGGTTATTGGTTATTGGTTATTGGTTATTGGTTATTGGTTATTGGTTATTGGTTATTGGTTATTGGTTATTGGTTATTGGTTATTGGTTATTGG
>NZ_JADEWT010000153.1 GCF_015207505.1 Tychonema sp. LEGE 06208 | reverse complement strand
CCCCTCTCCCAATCTCCCCCTCTCTCCCTCTCCCAATCTCCCCCTCTCCCCATCAATCACCACAGACAATTGGGATGCACAACAGCTTAGCAGATTCATGCTTTAATTTAAACATAACCAACCGCTACTTTTACTTTTTCCCAGTCGCGACTCTAGCCTTTAATCGCTCTGTCTAAGGTTAGTTGTTTCTTATTTTAAGCCATATTACCCTCTAAATATACATCCAACAGTCACGACAAAGCATTTGAGATCGCCCCTAGGGATATCGCACCACCAACCTATTTTATAAGGAGAACAACTAAAAGTGAAGATAGGAGCCAATTACCTCGGCAACAACCAATGTGAATTTACAGTTTGGGCCCCCACAATCAAACAAATATCCCTCCAAATCATTTCCCCAAACAAACGCCAAATCCCCATGCAGCAATCCGCAGAAGGTTACTGGCAAACCACAGCTACAGACATCCAACCAGGAACCCTTTACACTTACAAACTCGAAGAAAAAACCGACCTACCAGACCCAGCCTCAAAATATCAACCCCAAGGAGTCCACGCCCCATCCCAAGTCATAGATGAAAACTCCTTTACTTGGACAGACAAAAATTGGCAAGGCGTGCCAATAGCCGAAATGATTATCTACGAACTGCACGTAGGCACATTCACCCAAGCCGGAACCTTCGCAGCAATAATTCCCCAACTCAAACAACTTCAAGAACTCGGAATCAACGCCATCGAAATCATGCCAGTCGCCCAATTCCCCGGCGACAGAAACTGGGGATACGACGGCGTATATCCCTACGCCGTCCAAAACTCCTACGGCGGGCCAGAAGAATTCAAAAAACTCATCAACGCCTGCCACGAACACGGCATATCAGTAATTCTCGATGTCGTTTACAACCACCTAGGCCCCGAAGGAAACTACCTCCATGAATTTGGCCCCTACTTCACATCAAAATACCGACCAATTTGGGGAGAAGCCCTCAACTTCGACGACGCTTACAGTGATGGAGTCCGCAACTACTTTGTTGAAAACGCCCTCTACTGGTTTCGAGACTATCACATTGACGCTTTGAGGCTAGACGCAATTCAAGCAATATTTGAAGTGGGTGCCAGACCGTTTTTGCAACAACTATCCGATGCCACAGCGGATTTTTCCGAAGAGGTAGGAAGGAAAATTTATTTAAGCGCAGAAAGTGACTTAAACGATGTCCGCACTACACGCCCCAAAGAACTAGGTGGCATGGGATTAGATGCCCAGTGGTGCGACGATTTCCACCACGCACTCCACGCCTTGCTCACGGGAGAAAATGACCGATATTACCAAGACTTCGGTAAGTGCGAACATTTAGAAAAATCCTTCAAAGAAAGCTTTGTTTACTCAGGCCAGTACGCTCCCCACAGAAAGCGCAAACACGGCAATTCTGTCAAAGATGAACCGGGGGAAAAATTTGTAGTATTTGCCCAAACCCACGACCAAATCGGCAACCGTATTTTGGGAGACAGACTCTCCCAAACAGTTAACTTTGAAGCACTGAAACTCGCAGCAGGTACGGTTTTTATTTCTCCCTACATTCCCTTCTTATTTATGGGAGAAGAATACGCAGAAACAGCGCCGTTTTTGTACTTTGTTTCTCACTCAGACCCTGACTTAATTGAAGCTATTCGCAAAGACAAACAACAAGAATTTAAGATTTTTGAAGGTCGAGGCGAGTTTCAAGACCCCCAGAGTCCTGAAAGCTTCCAAAAGTGCAAATTAAACTGGGAAAAACAAACAGAAGGAAAGCACAAAATCCTCTGGGAATGGCACCAACACTTGATTCAACTGCGGCGGACAATACCGGCACTTAAAAAACTCGACAAAAACAATCTAGAAGTGTCCAGCATTGAAGCCGATAAAATATTGTTTCTACGTCGCTGGACAGATGACAGCGATATCTACTGCATTTTAAACTTCAACAAGCAAGAGGTCGCTTTTACTGCTGCACTTCCCGCAGGCAAAGGTGACAAAATTTTAGACTCTACTGATGTAAAATGGATGGGTTCGGGTTCTAGCTTGCCTGACAAGATCGAATCTGAGCAAGAATTGATTGTTAAACCGCAGAGTTTCGCACTCTACGAATTAGTGAAATAGTAGGTTGGTTTGGGCGATCGCTCATTGGTGTCAAAAACCAAATCAAACTTAGTATCAGTTTACTATTTGATGTCTTAGTTTTCGCGATCGCCCCGTAATTAAGGCAGGCACGCACCATCCACCGCCCCTACTTGTCATTATCCACATTTTTGATTTTTCGTTTACCCACTAGCCAGCCTTCGGTTAAAACAAACTAAAAAAAAACCAGAAACTGGGTTAGTTTTAACCGACTTACACGCATTAGTCAAGGAATTAATTCCCTGGCGGGCCCGCAGCGGATTGAGGATTTCACCAGATATGGGTAATGACAAACAGTTGTTAGGCGATTGTCGAGCCGAATGCGCTACCGCTCAACCCAACCTACTATTTCTAATTTTAAACAAAAAACCCGACAAACTAATTAAATAGGACTCAAATTAACATAATGAGAATTCCCACAGCAACTTATCGGATTCAATTTCATGGAGGTTTTAAATTTGAAGCCGCCAAACAAATTGTGAGTTATTTGGAAGAATTAGGCATTACCGACCTTTACGCATCACCGATATTTAAAGCCAGAAAAGGCAGCACTCACGGCTACGATGTCGTTGACTCAAATCTGCTCAATCCCGAATTGGGAAACTCAGAAGATTTTGAATCGCTTACCTACGAAATCAAGCAGCGAAAAATGGGATGGCTGCAAGATATTGTCCCGAACCACATGGCCTACGACACTCAAAACTTGTTGCTGTCAGACGTATTAGAAAACGGGCCAGATTCCGACTATTTCGATTACTTTGATATTGAATGGAATCACGCTTACGAAAATCTCAGGGGTCGAGTTTTGGCTCCGCTGCTGGGCAATTTTTATGGAGAGTGTCTGGAAAATGGCGAGATTCAACTTCAATACAGGGAAAAAGGGCTTACTATCAATTACTACGATTTGAAACTGCCCGTCAAAATTGACTCTTACGGTAAGTTTATTACTCATAATCTGGGACATTTAGGCAGGGAATTAGGCAGGCGACATCCAGATTTCATTAAACTTTTAGGAATTATTTACCTAATCAAAAATACATCTTCAGAAGTTAAAGGTAAGGCCCGATACGATCAGATAGCTTTTGTCAAAGGATTGCTGTGGGAACTCTACAATCAAAATCCCGTCGTGCATGAATTTATCGATGAAAACATCAATGTTTTTAATGGAGAAAAGGGTAATGCTGAAAGCTTTAATTTGCTGGACGATTTGCTTTCCGATCAGTTTTACCGCCTATCTTTCTGGAAAGTGGGAGCTGAAGAAATTAACTACCGCAGGTTTTTTACAGTCAACGAACTGATGTCGGTAAAAGTTGAAGAAATTAAAGTTTTCCACAAAAACCATGCTCTGATATTCGACATGGTTGAAGAGGGAAAGTTTACCGGATTAAGAATCGACCACATCGACGGACTCTACGATCCAACCGAATATTTGAAACGGCTGCGGGAAAGAGTCGGAGATACTTACACTACTGTCGAAAAAATTCTGGAACACGAAGAAGATTTGCCGCCATATTGGCCGATCGAGGGGACGAGCGGCTACGATTTCTTGAATTATGTAAACGGCGTTTTTTGTCGGTGCGATCGCGAAGAGCAATTTAGCGAAATCTATCACAGATTTACTCGACTGACCGTTCCCTACGAACAGTTGTTTTTAGAGAAAAAAGGACTCATAGTTGAGAAAAATCTGGCAGGAGATGTTGACAATCTGGCTCAACTTTTGAAAAATATTTCCGGTCACTCCAGACAGGGAAATGACTTTACTCGTTCCGGTTTGGAAAAAGCACTGTCAGCAGTTTTAACAGTTTTTCCGGTGTACCGAACTTACATAAATCAAGAGGGTTTGCGAGAGTCCGATCGCACTTACGTAAAATATGCGATCGCCCATGCGAAAGAACTGGTACCGCGACTCCTCAAAGAACTTAAATTTATCGAAACGCTGCTGTTGCTGGAAGAAGAAGAAACTCTCACAGTCGAACAAAAAGAGGAGCGACGCCACTTTGTCATGAAACTCCAGCAATTGACAGGCCCTTTGATGGCGAAAGGAGTTGAAGACACGCTTTTATACGTCTACTACCGGCTTTTATCGCTCAACGAAGTAGGAGGAAACCCCAGTCAATTCGGTGTTTCGCTGGCAGATTTTCACGAATTCAACAAACAGCAGCAAATAGCTTGGCCGCACAAAATGAATGCTACAGCTACCCACGATACCAAACGGGGCGAAGATGTGCGAGCCAGAATTAATGTTTTGTCAGAAATTCCCGAAGAATGGGAACAGCAAGTCAGGTCGTGGAGAGAGCTAAATTCTTCTAAAAAAATCAACTTTGTGAATCGAATGGTTCCCGATACTAACGACGAATACTTCTTGTACCAAACTATTCTCGGCAGTTTTCCCTTTGAAGGAATTGCCAACACCGATTATGTCGATCGCCTCAAAGATTATGCAATCAAAGCCGTCCGCGAAGCTAAAGTTTATACGGCTTGGCTGAGAGCCGACAACGACTACGAAACTGGTTTTATGACATTTATCGAGAGCGTTCTCGGAAATTCAGAAAACAATCAATTTTTGAAGAATTTTCTGCCTTTCTGGAAAAAAGTAGCTGATTACGGAATTTTCAATTCTTTATCTCAAACGCTGCTAAAAATCACCGCCCCTGGGGTTCCCGACATTTATCAAGGAACGGAATTCTGGGATTTAAGCCACGTCGATCCGGACAACCGCCGTCCGGTTGATTTTGACCGCAGAATTCAAGTTTTGCAGGAAATTAAACAGCAAGCTAAGACAGATATTTTGCAATTGGTAGAAGATTTGATGGCGACGCGGGAAGATGCTAGAATCAAGCTGTTTTTGACGGCAAGATTGCTAGAAGCGAGAAAAGAATACTTGGAAGTGTTTAAGTCAGGCGACTATCAATCATTGGAAGTAGTTGGCACGTTTAAGGATAATGCGATCGCCTTTGCGCGAAGCTTTGGAGATACTACAGTTATTGTCGTTGCTCCTCGGTTTTTGACGGGAGTTGTCAAACCGGCAGAAATGCCGATCGGCAAACAAGTCTGGAAAGATACTAATCTGGTATTGTCCGAGCAAATGCCGTCGGTTTGGAAGGATGCGATTACCAACCAGCCAGTAGAAAGTAACGGTACGCTGGCAATTGGTGATGCTCTTGGTTATTTTCCCGCCGCTTTGCTGATTAGTCAGTAGTTAGTAGTCAGTGGTCAGTAGTCAGTGGTCAGTAGTCAGTGGTCAGTAGTCAGTGGTCAGTAGTCAGTGGTCAGTAGTCAGTGGTCAGTAGTCATTTTGCCCGATCGCGACTTGTCCGCTGGCGAAGCCGAAGCAAGTCGAAGGTTAGTCAGTAGTCATATCGTGTGCGATCGATTGATAACGATCAAATTGTTTCGTAGTACGGACTAAAGTCCGTACTACGAACCGTTTTTGTTAGGGCAATCGACTGGACGTGGTAGCATATCAAATGCGGTAGCATGGGAATTATATAGTGCGAGTTTCTCTGCTCGCGAAGTCGATCGCTCTTCGGGGAAGCTCGCACTATCAATGATTAAAATATATAATTTCGATGCTATCGGAAACGATATCAGTAAGCGAAGACGAACTGGTTTTTTGTAGTGGCAAAATGATACATGACAGGGATATTAATGCGGCGGCGAGCAATATCAGAGATGAAGGTTTACAACTTTTGGCAGGAGGGCATCTCGCTACCGCTTCTGGAGAAAAAGTCAGACCAAGTAAAGGCACTGTTTTTGCCAGGTGTTTTTCTTTTAAGGAAGAATGCCCGTGCGTGATAGCTGGGGAGTTGTAAAATACATAAGACGGCAAATACAACACAACATATACGGTTTGCCACAATGCCACTAGCGATCGCACGCCGTACATTAGGAAGAGTAAACAAAAGCAGTCAGCAACTGTAGCGGTGCAAGCCTCACGGATGCAACCGTCCCTCAACAGGTTCGGTAAATACCCCTTCATCGCAAGGTCTACCGCCCGCAGTATAGAGATCAGCACCCTATCGAAGACTGTATTAAAGCAGGACTCACTACCCGTAAACCGCGAGGTAATATCGCAGTCCTGAATAACCAGACTATCGCAAAGATAGAAAACCAAAATTTTGTAGAGATTGGAGCCGGAACACCCCTATGGGAAAAGTAGTTGGAATTGACTTAGGTACCACAAACTCCTGCGTCGCAGTTATGGAAGGCGGCAAACCCACCGTCATAGCCAACGCCGAAGGGGGTCGTACCACACCTTCGGTAGTAGCATACGCTAAAAACGGCGACCAGCTTGTCGGACAAATCGCCAAGCGCCAAGCCGTGATGAACCCCGAAAACACCTTTTACTCAGTAAAACGGTTTATCGGACGCAGAAATGAGGAAGTAGCCAACGAAACCACCGAAGTTTCGTACCAAGTGCTCAACGTCGGCGGTAACGTCAAACTCGACTGTCCCGCCCGCGGCAAACAATTTGCTCCCGAAGAAATTTCCGCGCAAGTTTTGCGGAAACTCGTAGAAGACGCCAGCAAATACCTCGGCGAAACTGTTACCCAAGCGGTAATTACAGTGCCCGCCTACTTCAACGATTCCCAGCGCCAAGCTACTAAAGACGCTGGCAAAATTGCCGGGATAGAAGTTCTGCGGATTATTAACGAACCTACAGCCGCAGCTTTAGCTTACGGATTAGATAAAAAAAGCAACGAAACCATCCTGGTATTTGACTTGGGCGGCGGTACTTTCGACGTATCGATTCTCGAAGTCGGCGATGGCGTATTTGAAGTGCTCGCAACGAGTGGAGACACTCACCTCGGCGGTGACGACTTCGACAAAAAAATCGTCGATTTCATTGCTAATGACTTCCAAAAAGCCGAAGGAATTGACCTCCGCAAAGACAAGCAAGCACTGCAACGGCTGACGGAAGCTGCAGAAAAAGCCAAGATTGAACTGTCGAGTGTTACTCAAGCAGAAATCAACTTGCCGTTTATTACTGCGACTCAAGACGGGCCAAAACACTTGGACACGACTTTGACGCGGGCCAAGTTTGAAGAACTCTGTTCCGATTTGATCGATCGCTCTCGCATTCCCGTAGAAAACGCAATCCGCGACGCGAAATTAGACAAATCTGCAATTAATGAAGTTGTCTTGGTCGGCGGTTCTACGCGGATTCCTGCGGTGCAAGAACTGGTCAAAAAAATCCTCGGCAAAGACCCCAACCAAACAGTAAACCCGGACGAAGTGGTTTCTGTAGGTGCAGCAATTCAAGCCGGCGTGCTCTCCGGTGAAGTCAAAGACATCTTGTTGCTTGACGTTACCCCGCTGTCTCTGGGTGTCGAAACCTTGGGCGGCGTGATGACCAAAATTATTCCTCGCAACACCACAATTCCTACTAAGAAGTCGGAAACTTTCTCGACTGCTGTAGATGGCCAAACAAACGTGGAAATTCACGTTTTGCAAGGCGAACGCGAAATGTCGGTTGACAACAAAGGTTTGGGAACTTTCCGCTTAGATGGAGTTCCGCCGGCTCCCCGTGGCGTACCGCAAATTGAAGTTACTTTCGATATCGACGCTAACGGTATTTTGAATGTAGCTGCCAAGGATAAAGGTACTGGCAAGGAACAATCGATTAGCATTACCGGTGCTTCTACATTGCCCAGCAATGAAGTCGAGAAGATGGTGAAGGAAGCCGAAGCAAATGCGACTGCTGATAAGGAACGTCGCGAAAAGATCGATCGCAAAAACCAAGGCGACTCTTTAGCCTATCAAATTGAGAAACAGTTGGCAGAATTGGGCGATAAAGTCCCAGATGCTGACAAGACTAAAGTTGAAGGGTTGATTAAAGACTTGCGGGAGGCGATCGCCAAAGAAGACGACACAGCCATCAACACACTGACAACCGAGTTGCAGCAAGCGTTCTACGCTGTCAGCAGCAACCTGTACCAGCAAGCTGACGGTTCCACTGGCGGCCCGACTGGCGGCCCGACTGGCGGCCCGACTGACGGCGGTGACGACGTGATTGATGCCGACTTCACTGAAGGCAACAAATAGACATTTCCCATAATTCCTGTGTAGCAGGCTGGAAGAGTCTGCTATTTACAGGCTGGTGAGGATTCGTCTAATGCAGAACAAGTGCGATCGGACTTTCCCGATTAAACTGAGAACAGACAGCTAAAAGCCAGAAACCCGGTTTTGAAGAAAAACCGGGTTTTTTGGGTGATGAATTACCCACAAATCCGGTTTTCCCACAAAAACCGGGTTTCTGAGGCTGAGACGATCCTGACATCTTGCACCATTTTCAATCAGCCCTAGGGGCCGGTTAGCTAAGGGAATTAAACCTGCAGATAGCTGAAATAAACCCGCCCCACCCCAGCAGATAACCCTTGATTGACATTGCTGCAAGATATCAGATGTTCCCGACAATAAACTTCAGACTGGTTGAATAAATATCATAAACTAGCTATCAGATCGCAACCAGGAGTAAATTAAATGTCTCGTCCTCCCCTACAAAACTCTGCCGCAAATAGCCCAAATAAATCCCAGACTGCATCCTTGCGACGACTCCGCCAAATCAGCCACTTACTAGATAATGCAATTCCCATTCCCGGCACCCGTTACCGCATCGGACTCGATCCGATATTGGGACTGATACCGGGCGGTGGCGATTTAGTTGGTTCGATTTTTGCAGGCTATATTGTCTTCAAATCCGCTCAAATGGGAGTGCCGCAAGAAACTTTAATAAAAATGGCAGCTAACATTGTATTTGATACAGTTGCCGGTACAGTACCTGTGGCTGGAGACTTGCTTGATGTTGCTTGGAAAGCTAATGTCAAAAATATAGAATTGCTGGACGCTCATTTAGGTTCCCCAGAACCCAGTAAAAAAGCCGATTGGTTATTTGTGGCGGCTTTACTGTTAGGTTTGATGTTAATTATGGGAGGCATGATTTTCTTGAGTGTCATGCTTTTTGGGTGGCTATTTCAAGTATTTACTGGACGGTAATATAGCCTTTCAAGCGAAAGATGAGATACTGTCGGGAATAGGGCATAGGGCATAGGGCATAGGCCTCCGTGGGCATAGGGCATAGGGCATACCTCACTTTTTTGAGAAAGGCTATATGAGATTTTAGGGTAAGAATGATGAATGGGCGATCGCCACCAACAATTTACTATAACAATCCTAAATCAATTTAAATAACTGGCTCCCAACAATAGCCTGGAAACCCTGTGCCCAAAAAGGTTAGTAGTAAGGTTCGCAGTGCGGAATGCGAGTCCGCACTACGAACCTTAATCTGGTTAATTGAACGGAAAGGATATTATTTGTTTCATATCAATTCCGGTTGCACTCATACATGATGTCAACAGTCAACAGTCAACAGTCAACAGTCAACAGTTAACAGTCAACAGTCAATTTACTATTCCGATGAAGAGAGGATTTGAGATCGTATCCCGATCTAGCAACGCCGATCGGTCATATTTATCAATTTCCTCTCAAAGTCATTTTGTCAAGGTCTAAGTCCTAGATTAATCTGTGGAGAAAATCTCAAATCTCAAATTTCAAAGGGATTGACAAATTCCCATAAGCGTGCATTCCCAAACTAATCGCGGCTGTACGTAGTTTAGCAAATATTGTCGCGCTTTTTCCAAGGGTTCTAAGGGCGATCGACCAATTCCCCCGGTCAAAAACTGCTGCCAATAACAATGCTGTAAATAATCGATCAACCACAACTGAGATTCAGTATCCAAAGTTTTATCAATTTCCTTGGCTAATTCCAAAGCACACCGCAGATTTTGAGGCAACTGTTTCACCTTTTGCAGGAAATCATCGGGGATTGACTGCAGTTGCTGCCAAATAGCAATTGCCTCGCCAGGGCTTCCCTGAGCCATCCCCATTACCTCGGGATGGGATAAAATCTCCGCGAATCCGGCTTGCTGCAAAACTTGTGCCATTGCTTCGGAATTGAGCCGCGAAAACTGGATTTTTTGACAGCGAGAAATCAAAGTTGGCAGCAAAACGTCCACAGTGGGAGCAATTAAAATTAAGGCTGCTTTTCCCGGTTCTTCCAAGGTTTTTAACAAGCCGTTAGCCGCTCCCTCGCCCATTGTTTCTGCTTGCTGCAAAACTACAACTGAACGCCCAGCTTCTAGAGGCGGTCTGCTCAAAAACTCACTGATTTCTCGAATTTGTTCTAAGCGGATTTGGGGCGGTGCTTTCCGCTTTAAACCTGCTTCTTCTGCTTCCTTTACCGAAAGCCGTTTGCCTTGGTTCATGTAAGTTGGTTCTACCCAGAGCAAGTCTGGATGGTTTCGCTGCCGCACGCGATTTTGCAGGGAGCTGATCGATTGTTTTTCGGGAAGATTGACTGAGAATAAAAGCTCGATGAAACACTGAACGGCTAAACTTTTGCCGATGCCGTTAGAACCTACAAATAAATAACCGGGAGCAATTCGGTTGCGATCGACTGCTTGGGTTAGTAATTCTACGGCTCCATTTTGTCCGATTAATGATGAGAAATAATCCATGTGATAGTTGACAGTTGATAGTTGATAGTTGACAGCACCCTGATATCAATTCCGTTACGGAATTATTCATTTCTCTCTAATCTCTCTGTGTTCTCTGTGTTCTAGTAAGGTTAAATCATTCCGATGTTAACCGATTTGATATAAGTTGCGAGATAATAAGGAGGCTCTTCCTCGCCTATCTGCATTACCAGGCAGAGCGAAAGTAACGAGCAATCGCTTAAGTTATTAAATTTTCATTCCTTACTTTTCGGAATAGGGGTTATTTGAATATCCCCAATCTTCTAGCCTGCGAGTTACAATGGCTTGGATTTCCTGGGCGACTTCATCTTCAGACCGATCGCCATTTATGCGAACAATGCGAGATTTATGTTCCTCCGCTAACTCCCCAAAACCTTGCTGCACGAGGCGGTGAAAGTTCAAGTCAGCTTGCTCCATCCGATCGCGCTCTCCCCGAGCCCTTACCCTCGCCAAACCCGCCTCCACATCAATATCCAGCCACAAAGTCAGATCGCTTTGCAAGCCGCCCGTGGCAATTTCATTCAACTGCTTAATTAAATTTAACTTAAGACCCCGGCCGTAGCCCTGATAAGCAATCGTAGAGTCAGTAAAGCGATCGCACAAGACAATCGTTCCCTTGGATAACTCTGGTTTCAGAAAAGTTTCGACGTGCTGAGCGCGATCGGCCGCATACATCAGTAATTCTGCCATCTCCGATACCAATTCTCCCGAATCTTGTTTGAGCAACAAATGTCGCAGTTGCTTTCCGAGCTCAGTCCCCCCCGGTTCGCGAGTAGCCACCAACCCGACTTTCAAATAGCAACTTGATTGCAGCCAATGTATCAACCGCTGCATTTGAGTAGTTTTACCCGCACCTTCGCCGCCCTCAAACACAATAAATTTACCCTTCATGAGTCTAACTTTCCATCTAAATAAAATAAATCCATATTGTTCTGTCGATCTCTTCTAGGTTCGGTATGATAAGAAAGTCTAAATGCCTCACGGCTGGAGTTTTCTATGGCTCGCTATACTGGTTTTTTTATCGTTGCCGTTCCGATCGACCGTCTCCGTCAGTCTCTGATTGAAATTTTAGAGTCATGCAATCTTGATATTATCTACAATACAGGAGATTCCCTCATGGCTCGCGAAATTCCGGGTCAAGTTTCGATTCCGAAACTTGTCACAGCAGAAGTCCTAATCGAAAAAAACACGGCCAGCGACTCAGAGGTTCGCATGAACTTCGTGATTAAAAACGAGGAACTACCACTGCAAACCAATAACCACTGCCGTCAAATGTTCGAGCTAGTCAGTCATTCAATTATGAAAAACAATAATTGGCGGCTCTTGGAAAGTATGGCACTGTAGCCATCAGTCATTAGTCATGAGTCATCAGTCATCAGTCATCAGTCATTAGTTTGTGGCTAATGACCAATGACTGATGACTTTTATCTGCCAGCCCTACATTTAAGCTCGAAATCCCCGGCGCAGCAACAAAGAATTTGTCACAACGCTAACAGAACTAAAGGCCATAAATGCACCGGCCGCCGCAGGAGTGAGTAGAATTCCGGTTGCAGGTAGCAAGATACCGGCTGCAACTGGAATTCCCAGAGTATTGTAAACAAAAGCCCAGAATAAATTTTGGCGAATCTTATTAAAAGTAGCGCGACCGAGGTCGATCGACTCAACAACATCCATCAAAGCATTTCGCATCAGCACAATTTGAGCCGTCTCCACAGCCACATCAGTGCCGCAGTGCAAACCGATACCGACATCAGCTTGAGCCAAAGCAGGCGCATCATTGATGCCATCCCCCACCACAGCCACTTTACAGCCTTGAGCTTGCAAACTGGCGATCGCCCTCGCCTTCCCATCCGGCCGCACTTGGGCCAAAACATCAGCCGCCGCCAAACCTAGCTGCTGCTGCGCCACCGCCGCCGCCTCCTCCGTATCCCCCGTCAGCATCATCACCCGCAATCCCATCTCCCGCAAACGTTCCACCGCCGCCTTCGCATCCGGCCTCAGAGTATCTTTTAGCCCGATTACCCCCAGCAAAACGCCCCCAGAAGCAACGAAAACCGCCGTTTTGCCTTGGCAAGACTCCAAAAGTTCTGCAGCCACAGCCACGCCCTGCTCCCTCATCCACGCGGCATTCCCCGCGAACACCCGCCGCCCCTCAACCAAAGCAGAAACCCCTAATCCCGGTTCCGTGTAGAAATCCTCAGCAGCCAGCAGCGGCAAACCTTGCTGTTGCGCTTCCAGCAAAATCGCTGCGGCGATGGGATGACAAGCGCCCCTTTCCACCGCTGCGGCAATTTGCAGTAGTTTTGAGTCAATTGTGGCAATTGTGGAAGCAACATCTTGGCTGTTTCCCACATTAATATCCGAGTTCAAATCCCAATCCGAATTCTGGAAAATCGGCAAATAATCAGTGAGTGTAAGATTGCCGGTTGTGAGAGTGCCCGTCTTGTCAAAAACCACCGTATCTAATTGATGCACTCGTTCTAAAACATCGCCACCGCGAATTAAAAGTCCGCGCTCCGCGCCGATACCAGAACCGACTAAAATTGCAGTTGGGGTAGCAAGTCCCAAGGCGCAAGGACAAGCGACAACTAAAACTGCGATCGCCAATTTCAAACTTAACAACACAGAAGATTGATAATGGATAATAGGCAATTGGTAATTGGTAATTGGTAATTGGTTTACCATGCCCCATGCCCCATGCCC
>NZ_JADEWT010000152.1 GCF_015207505.1 Tychonema sp. LEGE 06208 | reverse complement strand
TGACTAATGACTAATGACTAATGACTAATGACTAATGACTAATGACTAATGACTAATGACTAATGACTAATGACTAATGACTAATGACTAATGACTAATGACTAATGACTAATGACTAATGACTAATGACTTCAGATATTAACTTCCCAGCATTTGCAACTTGTACAAACTGGCATACAACCCTTCTTGCTGCAACAATTCTTCGTGGGTTCCAGACTCTACTAACTGCCCGCGTTTGAGCACCAAAATACGATCGACATTTCGGATAGTCGAGAGCCTGTGGGCAATGATTATAGCCGTTCTGTCCTCCATCAAACGCTCCAAAGCCTCTTGAATTAAAGCTTCTGTCCCCACATCCAAACTAGCAGTAGCCTCGTCTAGAACTAAAATATTGGGATTGCGAATCGCCGCCCGAGCAAACGCTAATAATTGCTTTTGTCCCCCCGAAAGATTCGTTCCCCGTTCCCGCAATTGCGTGTCATAACCTTGAGGTAACTGTTCGATTAAACGAGCAACATTAGTCTTTTCTGCTGCTGCTTCAATTTCCTCAATAGAGTAATTTTCTCCCAGGCTAATATTGCTCTTCACATCGCCAGCAAATAGAAAGCCATCTTGAATAATCACGCCTACGTGTCGGCGCAATTCTGCTTGAGGCAAATCGCGAATATCCACACCATCGATGAGAATGCGTCCTTGCGTCGGCTCGTAAAGGCGGCACAGGAGACGGATAATCGAACTTTTGCCCGCACCGGTGGGGCCCACTAATGCTACTTTTTCGCCGGATGCAATCGTAAAATTGAGGTTTTGCAGGACGTATTCGTTATCTTTGTAGGCAAACGACACATTGTCAAATTGGATTTCTCCTGATGCGAATTCCTTCGATTGTCGATGGTCGATTGTCGATGGTCGATTGTTAATTGATAGACGATATTCTGAAGTTTTGGGACTTGGATTATTCTCTACCAATTCTGGATCAGTTGAAGATAAGTTATAGGAAATCGTCTCAGGATGACCGGTAATTAACAGCGGCGAATAATATTTCTTTCTTCCCTTTTCCCTCTTTCCTCTTCCTTCTTCCTTGTGCCCTCTTCCTTCTTCTTTTTGTACGATAGTTCGATCTTGAATTTCGATTGGTTCGTTAAGAATATCGCTAATCCGTTCGACAGCGGTAAATCCTGCTTGAATCGCGGTAAATTTCTCGGCAAATTGCCGCAACGGATCGAAGAGACGCTGAGCAAATAAAATAAATGCCGAGAGAGTACCAAAGTTAAGACTACCTTGCAGAACTTTTTCACCGCCCAGCCACAAAACGGCTCCAATTGCCACTAAAGCAATCCATTCCAATGTCGCAGATACCGCAGAGTCGTAAAAGATTGTGGTGTCAACTGCTTTGATGTAGCGTTTGTTAGTGACTCTAAACAATTCTGAGTTGAATCTTTCGCGGCGGAATAGCTGCACTACGCCAATACCAGTCAGGTTTTCTTGCAGTTGGGCGTTAAGATCGGAAAGTTCTTCTCTGGTAGTGTAATTTGCTCGGCGATATTGGTTTTGAAAATAAACGATTAGTGCAGTAATTGGTATCATGATTGTCACCAACATTAAAGCTAGTTGCCACTGCATGGTAAACATGAAAATGGCAATTACTAAAATTGAAAATAAATCGCTAACAATCCCGATCGCCCCGCTCGAAAATACTTCTCCCAAAGCTTCGACATCGCTGGTAAGGCGCGTCATCAATTTACCGACAGGAGTGCGATCGAAAAATCTCACTGCTAGCGATGTGACGTGGGCGAACAAATCATTTCTAATATCAGTTGTAATTATTTGCCCTACTTTCGTGACTAAATAGCCTTGAACTGATTGCAGCCCCAATCTAAATGTTATAGTTAGCATCAGCAAAACTGCTAACACGTTTAATGCAGTAGATAAAGGCAATCCCCGCAAAAATTCATAGGTAGGTTCCGCTCGAATTACCGAAATTGCCTGTCCGATCAGAATCGGTTGAATTGCTCCTGAGACTGCTAGCGGTACTAATAGTGCGATCGAAATAATCAGCAAGCGTTTGCTGCGGGTTGCGTAAGATGCCAACCTCATGAATAACCGCCAGTCTGTTTCCTGGCCGGATTTGTTTTTGGTATCTGCTACTGGTGAGGAAATGGTCATTCGATTTTAGATTTTAGATTTTAGATTATGGAATTGCAGAAGCTATTATGCTGCTAAATTTGGGGCTTTTGCTGGGGATACTGAGCTTTTTTGCTCCGCAGCTTGTAGGGCGAGCGCGCCCTCGAAGTTCACTCAGTCTTTGAGCAGAAAGACTGTAAAATATATCCAAGTAATAATTGTAGCAAATGCAGTCAGTTAAATTATGGAATCTTCTATACCTACAGAAAATTATTTCTCCCGATATATAGAAACACCTAGATTATATCTAAGAGAATTTACGCCAGACGACTTAGATGAGCTTTACCACATCTACAGCGATCCCGAAGTGATGAAGTATCTAAGTGAAGGCGTCAGAAATAGAGAAGAAACAGCAGTAGATTTATTTGGGATAATCGCAGATTGGGAAAAACACGCTTTCGGTTTGTGGGCTGTTGTCAATAAAGAAAATAACCAATTGATCGGCGACGGGGGGCTTCGCTTCTTAGGCAAAACATCTGAAGTAGAAGTCGGTTACGTGTTAGCAAAAGCGTATTGGGGGAAAGGTTTAGCTGCGGAAATTGCAGGAGTCAGCCTCAAGTACGGATTTGAAGTATTGAAAACAGAAAAAATTGTTGCAGTTGCACATACCGAAAATATCGCCTCGCGGCGGGTAATGGAAAAAGTGGGGATGAAATACCAGCACAACCTCGACGATCGCGATCGAGATCGAGTATATTATTCTATCTCGCGAGAAATCTACAAGTCAAAAGTAGTTGTGTAGGTGTGCAGTGCACACCTTACTGCATTTATATTACTAACCTTGTAATTTGTCATTGTTACCTGCTAACAACTACGAAGTTTTTTGCAATTGCTTGTTAACCTTGAGAATCTTCTTAGCAAAATACTCTTTTCGGTGTCCCAATCTTTTCGCTACTTCCAACCCTTTTTGATAGGATTCCAAAGCTTTATCGTAAGCCTTCATTTCCTGATAAACTTGACCGATATTGTCGTAAGCATTCATCAATCCGTACCAATTGTAAGCCCGCTCTTCCAACAGCAACTGCATTTGATAAATCCGCAAAGTCGGCTCCCACTGCTTTTGCGCTCGGTAAAGCAATGCTAATTTGTCCAAAGCTTCGCTAGCCTGAGCGTACTGTTGAATGGGAACAGCTAAATTGTAAGCTTCCTGATAGTATTGAGCTGCTAAGTTGATTTGACCTATACTTTGGTAATCGGTGGCGATCGCCATTTTTAGCGGCGGTATAGCGCTGGGGTTTTGCAGGTTAAGATACACGGATGCTAATTTTTCCCTGGCTGCGATCGCCTTTAGGGGCTGTTTCGACTGCTGGTAAACGTAGGCCAACTGTCTCAAAGCATCCACCTCAGTTGGAGCAGTTACAGGCTGCGGCGGCGCGCCGTTTCCCGCCGATAAAACAGAATTTTGTACCCCAGCATTAGCCGCAAATAAAGCGCGGTTTTCCTGAATTAAACTTGCCAATTCCTCATACACGGGAGCAGCTTTTTCGTAACTGAGCCAATTAATGTGAATTAGCCCGATCGCCTTTAAAATCCGACCCTCAGCCAATATATCTTGGTTTTGGCGCGCATTTTCGAGAATTTGTTGGTAAACTTCTACAGTCGGGCCCTTAGCCCGCACCTGGCTAAAAGCCGCAGCCAAAGCCTGGAGCAAATCAAGATCGATCGGTACTTGCGATTTCACTTGTTTGTAAATTGCTTCCAGCCGTTTAGTAATAAGCTGTAGTTCGATGTTTTTACTGCTACTCCAAGCAACACTTCCCACCCGACTCAAAGCAGCAATTTCCGCCGCCGGGCCCAGATACCTACGCAGTCGCAATTCTCGGAACCAAATATCAAAAGCACCAGCCCCATCTCCAGCTTCTAGTTTAGCCGCTGCTTCTAAGTTTAACTGTTCCAAAGCCACTGTCAGTTCGTCCCGCTGACTGCTGCTCAGAGGCTCACTGGCGGGAGCTAGCGGATCGGGGGTGGTAATTTCTAGAGGATTAGGAGAAAATTGATCGAGGCCCGGTGGATTAGTTTGGGCGCTAGCAATAGAACCAGCACACAGCCACAAAAAAAGCAAGCACCCAATTGGTACAGAATTTCTCATAAAAGAAATATGACTGCCACGATTCGGCATCTGGGCTCGAAACATCAAATTTTGCATATCTACAAAATGGAATAAATTATGTCACAAAGATGGCACAAAAGCAAACTGTTCAACAAGAGCAAGAAAATAAAATTTAGCATACTGAGCAATTATTCGGATTTTAAGGCGTTGGGCGATCGGCTTTTGCGCTTATTCAGTTTAACCCTAATTCTGTTAACCATATGCACGGCTTGCGCGCCTCCTGCCGTTGCTAAAGACCGCTCTTTTCCTGAAATGTCCCTAGAATTTTTGGGAGAGTATCAATTGCCAAAAATGAATTTTGAAGGAACACCAGTCGGCGGCTTGTCAGGAATTACCTACGATCCAAAAGGTATTAGTGGCGTGACTTCCAAAGCTTATCGATTTTACGCTCTTTCCGACGACAAGAGCGAAAACGGAGAAGCCAGATTTTACAGTCTCCGACTCGATCTCGCCTCCAGCGATCTTGCAAATATTCGCCTGAAAAAAGTTGCCGTTGAAAGCGTTACCTCCCTCAAAAAAGCAGACGGTGAAACCTTTGCTTGGGGCTCCATAAATCCCGAAGGCATCGCCCTTTCTCCCCGCAATTCAGTATTTGTCGCTAGCGGAGGCTTTACTCATGCTAACATCCCTCCTTTGGTCGGCGAATTTGACCTCACAACCGGGAAATTGCGGGGTAATTTACCTATTCCCAACCGCTACATTCCCGATGCCAGCGACGAACAACAGCAGCAAGGAGTGCTGGACAATTCAGGTTTTGAATCTTTAAGCATCGACCCAGAAACCTTTAGTCCAGGCGGTCTCGATCCATTTCGCTTGTTCGCAGCGACGGCAGCGCCGTTAATGCAAGATGCAGACCCGGAACAAGCAAGCAAAATACGCATTTTACATTATATTATCGTCGATAAAACGCCGCAATTAGTCTCAGAAAATCTTTACCAGCTAGACCAAGTTCCCATGAGTTTGTTGAACAATTTAACAGAATTAGTAACTGTTGGCGGCGGTCAATTTCTGAGTTTAGAGCGTTCTTTTGGGCTGTCGGGATACAGCGCTAGAATTTATCAAGTAGCGGCTGGAGCGGCGACAGATACTTCGAGAATCAAGAGTTTTAAAGGAACAATGGCAATGGTCGAGCCTGTGAGGAAAAAGTTGCTGCTCGACTTGAGCGAACTGGGAATTCCGCTGTACAATTTAGAGGGAATGACTCTCGGGCCGCAGTTGCCAGACGGCAGCCAAAGTGTTGTTTTAGTCAGCGATGACAATTTTGATGAAGCAGAGAGAACTCAATTTATTTTGTTGAGTTTAAAAAAGAAAAATTAGATTGTAAATACTGTACTGAACTGTCAAGCGTCTCGTCATTGGAAGTGAAGCGCTCGGAAGCAAAGCAATCCTAGGTGTAACAAGTGTTACGCAAAAAAAGAGACTTTTTTCAGAATTTATCAACAATCTGGAAATTATCTGCGTACAAGCTGCCGCGCATTTAAATTAGAACTCTGGATGAAAAGGACTTTTGTAATAGTTCTATAGCGGTTCTCAAGCTTTGTGAGGTATGCCCTATGCCCAATGCCCAATGCCCACGAGAACATCTCATGTTACTGAGAAAGGCTATATTGTATATCCAGGGCGGGCTTTGGGGCTTAACGCACAAAAGTTGGATTGTTTTTTTAACAGACAATTTAACTGCTAACAAGCCGATCTATCTCGCTCTTCCAAGAGCGAAGATTTATGCAATAAATCTCTTGTATAACGGCAGTCTTGGCTGTTCGCAAAAGTTAAATTTACAATAGCTTGTTACTTGTTTCCCAAATATCCTGCCATTCCTCCTCCGAAAGTGGCTGCACTTCCAAATCAATCTCAAAACAGCGACAAGCCGCCGCACTCAAAACATCAATTACAGTTGCAATCAAATCATCTCCCCCTTCAGATAGAGGTAATTTCACAGGAATTAATTTTTCGTCAAAAACTCGATCGAACAAACTAACATCCGGTTGCAAGCGCATGGAACCGTGCTGCAAAATAGCATCGCCCCGGCGCAGTTGCGCGCTACCAATTAACTTGCAGCCATCGGGCGTAACTAAATCAGCACCCGTCGCAGTACCAAAACAATTCGGATTGTGAATGTAACCCCGTTTAGCTTCCCCGTAGTGCAAGTCTAAACCCATCGCCCTCCAACCCTCAATCAAAAACTCGCAAATAGTCTGATAAGCTTTCAGGCGACTGCTGCCAAATCCTGACGCTACCACTGCATAAGTTAAATCTCCTTGGTGGAGCACGGCGCGCCCGCCGCTAGGCCTCCTCACCAATTCTACAGGCATTCCCTGCCAAGATAGCTGCTCCCAAAACTCCGGCCAGCGCTGCTGGTGGTAGCCCAAGGAAATCGCCGCTGGTTGCCAGGTGTAAAATCGCAGAGTTGGCGGATGTTTCTGGGCTAGATGCTGTTGCAGCAGCCATTTGTCGATCGCCATCTGCAACCTCCCAGACGCTGACAGCAGCGGAATTAAACGCCAAACAGAATTAGCCATCAGTCCCCAGTCCTCAGTTTACAGTCAATAATTCGCAGAATGTTTTAAAATTAGTAACAGTTTTTTGGAGCTGTCTTCAAAGTTGGTGCAAGTTTCAAGCCCGTAGGTGCTTGAGAAATAAATAGCAAAATTAATCGCAGAACCATGAGCAACAGTGTAATTGTCATTAACGACGAAAAATTTGAAACAGAAGTCCTGAAAGCTGAGCAACCAGTGCTTGCCTATTTTTGGGCGAGTTGGTGCGGGCCTTGCAAACTGATCGCGCCTTCGATAGACTGGGTGGCGACCAACTACAGCGAGCTGAAAGTGGTCAAGATGGAAATTGACCCCAATCCTAATACTGTCAAGCAGTATAAAGTTGAAGGAGTCCCAGCACTCAGACTGTTTAAAAATGGCGAAGTAGTGCTTTCCCACGAGGGAGCTATTACCAAACAAACTTTGCTCGGTTTGCTCGAAGGTCACTTATAAAGTTGGGAAACGATGCGGGAGTTGCCAACTCCCAACTCACAACTATAGCAAGCACAAATATTTTTGAACATCTCTATTTTCTCCTCAATACTCCTCTCAAACTCAGCGCCCTCTGCGCTCTCTGCGGTAAGTCAAAAAAAATCTTGTTCGCAAGCAAATTAAAAGGCAATTTCAAAAAATAGAATAGTTCAAAAATTATAAAAACATTCAATAATATCCTCAACCATTCACAAAAAATATGCAATTTGCCAAACGTTTAGAATCCCTGCAATTTAATGTATTTGCCGATATGGATCGGGCAAAGTCTCTCGCTAAAGCAGCGGGAAAAAAGGTGATAGATTTGTCTCTGGGTTCTTCCGATTTGCCTGCGGCGGCTCATATTACAGATGCGATCGCCCATTCATTGTCAGACTCTAGCACCCACGGCTATTTACTGTTTAACGGGACACGAACTTTCCGGGAAGCTGCAGCTTGCTGGTACGAACAAAAATTTGGGATTTCAGTTAATCCAGAAACAGAAGTGCTGCCGTTAATTGGCTCCCAAGAAGGCACGGCGCATATGCCTTTAGCTGTAATGAACCCCGGAGATTTTGCTTTGTTGCTCGATCCGGGTTATCCTTCCCACGCAGGCGGCGTGTATTTGGCCGGCGGTCAAATTTATCCGATGCCAATATTAGCAGAAAATCAGTTTTTACCAGTTTTTGAAGATATTCCGATGCCCGTGCTGGCTCAGTCGAAGATGATGGTTTTGAGCTATCCTCACAATCCTACAACTGCGATCGCCCCGCTGGCTTTTTTTGAGAAAGCCGTGGCTTTTTGTCGCCAACACGATCTGGTTTTAGTACATGATTTCCCCTATGTGGATTTGGTGTTTGACGATGCCGCAGGGGCGGTGGATGGTGCGCGTGCGGCCTGGGAGGATATCGAGAAAAACCGTAAATTGATGGCACCGTCAATTTTTCAAGCCGATCGAGATAAGAGTGTAGCGATCGAGTTTTTTACACTATCTAAATCCTACAGCATGGGAGGTTTTCGAGTCGGATACGCGATCGGCAACTCCCAGCTAATTGCAGCCCTGCGACAGATCAAAGCCGCAGTAGACTTCAACCAATATTTAGGAATTTTGAACGGAGCGGTCTCCGCATTAACAGGCCCTCAAGATACCGTCAGAAGCAGTGTAGAAACCTTCAAAAAACGGCGGGATAGCTTTGTAAGCGCCCTAGAAAACATTGGCTGGGAAGTACCCGTACCCCCCGCCACCATGTACGTCTGGGCGAAACTGCCCCAACCTTGGACATCTGATTCTATCAAATTTTGCACTCAGCTAGTAGAGAGTACAGGAGTCGCAGCTTCCCCCGGTGCCGGTTTCGGGAAATCAGGAGAAGGCTACGTGCGATTTGCCTTAGTCGAGCCGCCCGAAATTTTAACAGTTGCAGCGAGCAAAATTGCGGAATTTCTCAATTAGAGTTGCACTGCATTCAATCGCTCTGTTTTGGGCAAATAATCTGCGTTTATCGGCATTGCATCTGCCTTATATCGTTTCCGGTTGCATCGGAATAATAAAATCGAGTCAACAGTCAACAGTCAACAGTCAACAGTCAACAGTCAACAGTCAACAGTCATGAGGAGTGCAACCGGAATTGATATTACATCTGCGGTTTTGCGATCGGCTTTTTTGGATTTAATACCAATTCTTAAAAGTATGGCTACTTTTGAAAATTGGTATAATTTCCCACTACTAGCACTTACGCAAGGGCGATCGTAAACCGGGTTTTTTACAAAATACACAGGTTATAGCCCGCCACAACCATCAAAAACCCGGTTGCGACTCGAAATCCGCAAGTCTTCTATCGTTATTTCTACCTAAAGGAATAGATATTTTCATACAAGATATGTGAAAATCTATTTTGAGAAATGTTAACGCGAGACATCTTGGGAATTGTCAGTTCCGCTTACCCACTCTAAAAATCCTTGAAATGAGTTTTGTCTGGGCAGCGATTGTTCCGTAGCTGCGATCGCGCATCCCAAAAATACCACGCTTCCCAAAATTGCCAGCAGCGGAAAATTCTTGCCGAACCCAAAGTCTCGCTGGAGGCGAGCTAGGGGCCGGCTCTGACGCCTGAGCATTTTTCCTACCGTCATTTGTTTGAGACTAAAAGGATCGCGCACAAAATGACCGCTCCAGCTAATTACCATGTGGGAATGGCAGTGGGGACAAGTGAACAGTCCGCTGACCATTCCAACGGGGCCGAGGACGCTGGAACGGTTGCAAATCGGGCAAGTGACAGAATGGGTGTTATAGGTGGGAGCGTTCATAACTGTTTTTCTGGAGTAAAAAAACTAACAACCAATTGAGAGCTTGTGTAACGCCAAAGGCATAAACCTTTACAGGCACTTTATCCTTAATTCCTAGTTTACAGCCGCGATCTGGTCGATCTGAGCTCACTGCTCGAAAAAACCTTCAAATTGCCAATCGCGCAACGAGTGCAAGTCGGGATGGCAGGTGAGATTGTATTGCAGCGGAGTCACGGTTATTCTGTTGTCGCGGATAGCTTGTACGTCTGTAGGAATAGCATGAGCCACCGACGGATCGGCGGTTTCTTCTACATCTTCTAACAATTCCCCAGCCAGCCAATAATAAGTTTTGCCGCGCGGATCTGTGCGCTTTTGAAATATGTCGAAATAGCGGCGAATGCCTTGACGGGCGATCGCCACTCCGGTAATTTCTGCTTGTGTCACCGCTGGTATGTTGACATTCAACAGCGTCGGTTTAGCCATTGGCTGTTTTTCCAACTGTCCCAGCAAGGTGACAGCAAAATCCACCGCCGGCCCAAATTCCTGCGAAGTATAGCTGGCGAGGCTGAAAGCAATGCTGGGAATGCCTTCCATGATTCCTTCCATTGCTGCCGAAACCGTGCCAGAACAGATGATGTCCGTACCTAAATTCGGCCCGTGGTTGATCCCGGAAAGCACAAAATCCGGCGGTTGGTCAAGTAAAGCCCACAAACCTAATTTCACGCAGTCGGCGGGAGTGCCCGAACAAGCCCAAGCTTTGACGGCGGGGTCAAAAACAGATTCGATAATTTCGGCGCGGATGGGTTGGTGCATGGTGAGGCCGTGCCCTGTAGCGGAGCGCTCTCTGTCGGGACAAACTACGCTCACGTCGTGGCCTGCGGTGGCGAGAGCGTTGGCGAGGCTGCGGATGCCTTGGGCAAAGATGCCGTCGTCGTTGCTAATTAAAAGTTTCATTGAAATTTTTTTACAGGCCTGAGAATAATCTTAAACTAGATTCAACTAGGGCGATCGCTCGACTTTGAAACCTCAATTCTGCAGACAATGGTTTAACCGGACTCAAACAAAAACAGAGACGAACAAGTATTCAAATCCTTCTGATTCACCTGAAAGCAAGAGGCGCATCAAGGCGAACTCGCCAGCGCTGGTGGTTGCAGGTAAACAGTCCGGTTGTTGCTGCCCTTGCCAAACGGATACCGAGGGTGCAAGGAGATATAGCTGTTCTCACTCTCGATGAGGTATCGATCGATCCCTCAATTCCTCAATCCCCGAATCCCTCAATCTAAAATCTAAAATCTAAAATCGACTGACTTCTCACCTTTTTGAGAAAGGCTATATCCAAGACCACCCGCTGACCTACAAAATCTGCTTAAATTCCCAGAATGTACTGGCTGTATTTTTTGGGCAAAACTTTCTGCAAGATGTAAATAATTGCCAAACAAGCCAACAAAGTCCCTGTCACCAAAAAGCCGAGCTTCAGCAGCGGATGTACGGGTTCAATACATTTATAAAACACTAACAACACATATTGCACGACTGTCGAATCTAGCAGATATATAGGGAATGAATAAGCAGCCAATATTTTGACAACACGAATAAAATTGCGTATCCTTGAGCAGATATTTTAAAAAACTATCGCAGAAACCATTCCTCCGCATTAACTTCGCCGAGCAGGTAATATTCCGAAATGCTTGCTAGATAAAATAGGATGGTTGCTCCTAAAAATTGCATTTTTCTGCGTTCTAGAACGGGTTTGATTTTGTCATAGGTTGAACCCAAAAATAGACCGGCAGAAAATGGCAAAATCCAACTAAAAATCCAGCGCTCCATCAAAGGTAGAGGTATTGATATGTATTTGAAAACTGCCCGGTAAAAAAATATGTTAAAAATTGTTTGAATTGTTAAACCCAAGATTCAAATTTTTCGGGTTTCTCAAACTTTTAAGTTTACTAGGAGCCACCACCAACCGTAGCATTGAACAATTACAATGATCAAATAATAGGGAGGCATTACTGAACCTGTCAAGATATCTCTGAACAATGGCAGTAAATCAATTTTTGGGAGCGATCCCCAACTATTTAAGATGTACAAAGCTACTGACCAAAACAAAATAGGGAGATATAATTCTTGAAAGTCTTTTTTTGAATATCTGTGCGGGATTATTTTGATTGTCGGTTTTGTTGGTGAGGCAAAAACCGCTCAGCAGTAAAAATGCAGGTACGCAGAACAGTTGCAATGTGTCAATCGCCACAAACACAATTCGGCGTTCGCGAAATGCCGAGAATCCAGCATGAATAATCACAACACCGACGATCGCTAAAGCTCGGATCAAATCAAATTCTGCGAACCGATTAGAAGCTTTCGGCATGGTAAAAAGTAGATGCCAAAAATTAGGGTCAAATCAGAATTTTTCTGTCTCACGGACTTTCACCCTACCAGAAAATATTATTTTTGCTCCTATTTTCACCAAACTTATACAAATTCACAAAAATCTTGCTACAATCCTCAATCAGATACCAATGATTAAATTTTTCACATTCACAGAGTGGGGAGTCGGACACTCGACGGTGCCGTTTCTCTATAACTCGATCGCCCAATTTTGCGCCATGTCTGCCGGAAAGGGCAATAGCGTTGTTCTACCACTGGGACGATCGCCTACAAATTCAGAAAATTACCCCTAAGTCGCCGTTTCGTCAAAAGCAGTTAGCTAACCGTTGTTGTGATGAATGTGCGACGCAGAAACATTATCCAACTGATCGCGCCCGTTGCGGATCACGCGCAGCATATCGCTGAGCTTGTGCTCGATATTATCTAGCACTTGGTCAGCATAATCGTCGGCGCCGTTTTGAATTTCCTCGCATTCAGCCATCGCCCTAACTCTCATTTCTTCCAGTTCCTCTTGAGCCTGGTAGCGAATTTGTTCGACTTCCGCCAGCGTCGCCTGCTGAATTGCCTCGCAGTCGAGCAAAACTTGCTGTCGCAACTGATCTGCTTCGATCTTCGCCTGCTGGATCAGGCCCATATCGTTTAAAAGTTCTGCGGCTCGCTGTTCTGCTGCTTCTATCACTTCCTGAGCGTAGATTTGGGCTTCTTCGAGCAGTTCGTCCTTGTGCCGAATGATGATCTCGGCTTCCCCAAAGGCGATCGGCAAATTTAGCCTCACCAAGTCTAACTGATCGAGCAACTGTTCTTCATCAATCAGAGTGCGTCTGGTCAGAGGAATGCGCGGACTGTCGAGAACAATTTCCTCAAGCCGGTTCAATTCCCTCTGGATGTCTACTCCTGGGGTTCGGGTGGGTTCTCCGAAAGCGGCTGTGTTCTGAGGTGATTCATTCTCAGCGCTGCCGGCGGTAATATCGGATTCGATGCGATTTGGTTCCTGCTGGCGTAACATTTGTAAATATCTAGGGCGACGTGTTTCGGAACAAGATGATCTACGGAGCCACCAAACTTGGCGATTTCTTTAACTACACTACTACTTAAAAAGCTGTACTCGTTAGAAGTTGCCAAAAAAACTGTTTCAATTTCGCCCAGAAGGGTTTTATTGGTGTGGGCCATCTGGAGTTCCATTTCAAAATCTGTTAATACCCGGAGCCCCCGCAGCAGCACTTTGGCTTGTCGAATCTTAGCATAGTTTACTGTCAAACCCTCAAAACTGTCTACTTCTACGTTTGACAAGTGTTGGGTACAGCACCGGATCTGCTCGATCCGCTGCTCTACGGTGAAAAGAGGGGTTTTGCTGGGGTTTTTGACTACGGTAACAATTACCCGATCGAACAATTTGCAGCCCCGCTCGATAATGTCTGCGTGACCAAAGGTAATGGGGTCAAAACTGCCTGGATAGATTGCAATCACGAGTTGGGCCCAACGGGGAGAGTGAGGGAGTGGGAGAGGGGGAGAGG
>NZ_JADEWT010000151.1 GCF_015207505.1 Tychonema sp. LEGE 06208 | reverse complement strand
AGCTTAACCTAAAAGAGCGCCTTTTTTTCTGTTCATTTTGGGTTCAGATTGCACTCACTTTTTTCGCTTCTCTGCTTTATTGCGTAAGCGTTGCTTGCCGAAGGCATCGCATCCTTCTTTAAAAACTGTCCCGAGTATTGCAATAAGGGATCGTGGATTAAATAACTTCCGTAGGTTGGGTTGAAGCATGAACCCAACCTACAAAAAATGCAAGTTATTTAATTGTCATTCCTAACTAATAACCAATAACTAATTCCCGAACTATTATTAGATTCGGACTAGAAGACTGAGGCCGTGAGAGTCGGTGCCGCAAGTTCCCAACAAACCGTAAGTTTCTGCTAAATCTTTGACTAAAGCAGTTTGTTTGGGACTCGGTTTCCAAGGACAGGGATTGCCGTAAGCATAGTAAGTTTCTACGCCGTCAATGCCGAAACGGGCTGCTTCTGGGATGAGTTTATCGGCGGTCGATCGATACCGGCAAGGATGTGCTAGAACTGCTAAACCTCCAGCTTCCTGAATCGCTTCAATTACCCTGGCTGCGGAATAACAAGCGTGGCCTTCAGTACCTTTACCTCGCAAGTAAGGTGTGAGACTGGGATGTTCTGGATCGAAGGCGTAAGCGAGAATGTGTACGTCGTTGTTGAGCAATTCAGCATTAATTTCAGCCCCTGTCCAAAGAGTCGGTGCAGCGCTAATTTTGTCGGGATGCTTTAATTTCCAATTATCCAGCCATATTTGAGCTTGAGCGTAGCCTTGGGTGCTGTGGTGGTCAGTAATAGCTAAGCCTTTGAGGCCGACGGCTATTGCTTGTTCCATCACTTTCTCTGACTGCGATCGCCCGTCGGAGTTAACCGTGTGGAGGTGGAAGTTGTAGGAACCCGGACAGCTATCGGCATTTATTGTCTGCAAGACTTGTTTGAGGGCCGAGATATTCTGGGCTTCTGGTTTGAGACTATAAGCGGTGGCGGGAGCGAGATTGACAGTCATAAGCGTTATTATAAAAAAGACTAGCTTTGTTTAATATATCTAATTTATTGAAAATTTGCGGGCTTAAAAATTTGTGCTTGGCTAAGGGGGCTTGACCTTGATGGCTGAGAACTTTTGTGCGAAAAGCACGAATAAATTAGGGTAAAGCTGAAATAAATTAGTAGCCCTAGGGTGCATCGCGATGGAAAATTCATCAATAAAAATCGAGTGTTTCTAGTGAACGATGCACCTGTACCATCGCCAGTTTAATAAACAACTTTTTATTTGACCATTCCCCAACTATTCTATTAGAGTAACATTATTCCGAGGATGCGTCTAACAAAGAAAATGACGCAGCATAAAGAACAACAAGATGACAGATTTGCATCCAGCGGAAATCGCTTAGCAAACAAGTATTTGTCGAGTAGAACAGAGAACTATTTGCACTTTGTATAAGCAAATCTTAGGTAAAACAACTACGATAAAAATGCGAACTTCATGGTAGATACTAAGAGCGATCGCTCTCTCGCTATCTGGTTTTCTTAGGCTCGTTTAATCAACTTAAAAAAAGGCTATATATAAGGTGCAAATATGTAAAATTGTAGATTCAAATTTGGCTAAAATAATGGCAACCTACCCTAGGAATACTAATAATAAAATGTCTGGTAGATTGACCGATGGCAGATGGGTTTGTAGCGCAGACTAAAGTCCGCACTATGAACGAACCATTTTTGTTATAATAATCGACCAGAAATGATCTGACTAATGACAGATGACTATCCTTCGACTTGGCGAGCGGGCAAGATGACTAATGACTTCTTGTCTATCAATTCAATCGCACTTTAAACCTGCCGCTGCGGCTGTGGGAAATTCGATCGGTACAAAGGTAAGACCAAATTGTTTTTTAGCACAGGGTACAATATGCGCCAATGCTTTAGGAGAGTTTTTCCGATTTCCAGTCTTCGAGTCAAATTCAATTATACCCGTAGCTCCCTCGGCTTTAAAGTTAGGATCGGCCATAGTTTTTTGCATTCCTTCGCGGCTGGGTTCCGGCTGCATTTCTATAGCTTTAATCAGCGTTTTTGCCGCATCGTAGGTTAAGGCAGAGCGAGTATTTACCGGGCCTCTCCACAATTTTTGTGCGTTTACCGGAAATTTTTTATCAAAACTGATTAACGGATGCCAAAATACAGATACGCCGAGTTTTTTAACAGACTTTAGTTGTGTTGCTAGTTTTAGCGTTCTCTCCTCGTACAGCGTCCAAGGCCCGACAATCCAATTGCGATCGCCGTTAGCTTTAATCATCTCGATCGCATTTTCCAGCGAATTAGTGACTTGACCGTCGGGAACTACAAGTAAGGCGGTTTTGGGAAATTTTTCAACTTCTGCGATCGCAGCTTTGGCGTTAAAATTATCTTTAGATAAATCGTAATAATTACTGCTTCTAAAAGTCGTTCCTCCTCGGGATTCAAATTGCTTTTTAAATTCTTCCCACAAAGAAGCGCTGAAGGGACTGTTGGGATTGTAAAAAGCGGCCACTCGTTTTTGCCCTACTTTCAATAGTTGATTTACCAAAGCTTCAGCTTCGATGCTAGTTGTCGGAGCCGTCCGAAAGAAATATTTTCGGGGTTTTCGGGTCAGTTCTTCTGTGGTGCTTCCCGGAGAAATTGCGACGAGTTTATTTCGATTGTAAATATCTACTGTTTCTACGGTCATGTCGCTGGTGTAGTGTCCGATGACTGCTAGAATATCTGGCTGAGCGACGAGGTAATTTGCTCTTTGCTTTGCGTAGGATTTGATATTTCCGTCATCAGCAATGGTAACTTTGAGACCTTTTCCTTTAATCGCTTTTGGTTCGAGAAAGCCTTGACCGGGAAAGTCTTTATTGCTATCCTTGGCAGGGAGGATACCTAAATTAACTTCGGTTTGAGCTTGAGCGATACCTCGCAGCAGTTCTTCTGCTAAGTTGGCGTTCTGAATGCTGCCGTCTAGATTTCTGCGGATGGGGACAACAATTGCGATCGTGTAATATTCTGCATTGATTGCTTCGAGCAGAGCATTGTTGATGTAAATTAAAGTTTCGGGGTCTCTGCGGTCTTCTCGCCAGGACTGTTTGAGCAATTTTAAAGCTTCGGGATAATTTGAGTCGGCAAATTCATTAATTCCCCTTTGTTTTGACCAAAGGGCGGAGGTTTGGACTAGGAGTTTTTCGCCGGAACTTACACCATCTGCTGGAAGCGTTTGTCGCAGCAAAATTTTGGGGATGAAAAGTACGATCGCCAATCCGATCGCAATTCCAGCAAAGCCTAACAGCGGCCAGGGAAAGCGCGATCGCTTTTGAGGAGCAATTTTGCGTACAGGCGGCGGTGCGATCGCATCCAAGTCTTCTAAAACCTCAGTAACAGATTGGTAGCGTTCAATAAAATGGAAACGCACCATCTTACTAACAATATTTTTTAGACTGTCGCTAACTTGTAAAATCTGTTTATTGTGCGTCGAGTAATCCCAGACAATTTCACAAGTTTGGGGGTCTTGCGGGAGATTCGTAGGAAGCTTGCCGGTGAGGGCTTGAATCACAATGATTCCTAGGGCGTAAATATCGTTATAAGGTTGCGGGACAGACCTCGGATTGTATTGTTCCGCCGGCATATAACCAATTGTACCGATCGCCTGCGATGTTAATATTTCACCCGTAGAGTTAGCCGTAAAGGTGCTGATTTCTTTAACAGCCCCAAAATCTATCAAAACAATTTTACCATCCTTGGAGCGCCGAATTAAGTTAGCCGGTGTAAGATCGCGGTGAATAACATTTGCTTGGTGTACAAAATTTAAAATTTCTAGAATTTCTCGTAAAAAGGCGATCGTCTGTGATTCCGTCCACTGCTGACCTGCTGGCAAAAATTCCTGACTTAGGGGTGTTCCTTCAATATATTCTTGAACGAGATAAAAATATTTTTTTTCTTCAAAGCGATCGAACAATTTGGGAATGCGCGAGTGATTTCCGAGAGCCTGCAAAGCCCTAACTTCCCTTTGAAATCGCTCCCGGCATTTTTCCAATACCCGGATCTCGTCGCCTTCAGGAAAAGGAATTTCCTTAATCGCGCAGGGAGGCTTTTCGGATTTTTCTATATCTTGAGCCTTGTAGGTTCTAGCAAATCCTCCCTGTCCTAATTGAGCCATAATTCTGTAGCGTTCAGCCAGTAGATCTCCGGGATTGAGACACATAAATTTTATAGTTCCTCTTGGGCTTCGACCGTTGATGTTGATTATAATACAAAATCTGGGTTCACTACTTCATGGATGGGATTTAGCGGTTGCAACTTATCTCAAATATAAAAAATAATCCTAGATAGTGGATAGTCCCCTAAATCGCCTTTAACAAGGGGGACTTAAAATCAAGTGTTGTTCCCCCTTTTTTGAAAGCTTGTCATTACCCACATCTCCTAACAGCCCTCGCGTGACGCGCGATACCGCCAGGGGATTTATTCCCTGACTAATAGCTTAAATCGGTTAAAAATGACTAATTTCTTGGTTTGTTTAGTGATTTTATAAGTGAAGGCGAACTCACTTCCCCTAGGTTGGAACAAAAGGAGGAATCTTAGGTAAATGAAAAGTTTAAAAAGTGGGAGATTACAAGCTTTTGAATAGGTAATAGAAAGCAATAATTCGGGGAGCTTCTGCCATTTGTAGCAAACATTTAGATAATTGATATCGTGTCCAATAAATTGACCGTTGTCGAATTGGTTCGCAAATTGGAGCGTATGCAAGTCCGCACTAACCTTGCTGATTGCGGTCAATCGACAGGATATGATATCAAATGCGGTAGCATTGGAATTATGTTGACTGTTGACTGTTAACTGTTGATTTACTATTCCGATGTTAACGGATTTGATATTGTTTTTAATAACGAGAATCTTCCCGATTCCTAATAAAAAAATCCCAGGTTATTCCTGGGAATCATAAATATTAAGAAAAATTAGTGCTTTTTTAATATATTTAATTAGCTCAAAAGCTGTCATAATCCAGCATTCCCAGTTGGAGAGTTGAGAGCGGAAAGCGGGGCGGGCGTTCCCGTGCAGATGCCGCACCCGATCGCATTTTCCAGTCTCCAGAAAACAGTTGCATTCATTTTGCATCACCCGTTAAGCTTGGTTGCTGTTGCGAGTCTGGCTTGCCAGCTCCAACAGTTGTGCCCAGCGTTTTTGGACTTGTTTGGGAGTGCAGTTGAGTGCTGTGGCGATCGCCTTGTCGCTTTCTTGATTCTGCTTCATTTCCAACAATTCCAGCATTTGGGGAGACAGCCCTGCGCGAAATGCTTCCCATTTGTCGGAAGTCATTCCCAGCTTTTGATCCACATCAGCACCCAGCCATTCGTGTACGAGTTTCCAGTTTTGAGTGCGGGCAAATTTTTCGACGTGGTACTTAAACCGTTGTTGCAAGTAGTCGCGCTGGCGGGAAGACAAACCGAGAACGCGATCGATTTCCGAAGCCGAAAGGTCTTGCAATTTCAACATTAAGTAGTTCACGCATTCGGGCTGATTTTGAGCTTCCAGATAAGCGATCAATTCAGCGACTACTCGATCGCGCAGCACAGCATCAGCCGGATCGACAGTTTCCGAAACCATTTGTTCGCGCACTTGTTGCAGCGCCGGAGAGCGGCTGTACATTTCGGCATCTTCTCCCTTGCCAGACTCTACAGCCATTTCAATGTCGATCGCAGTTTCGGGAGGCTGGCCCTTGGCAAATCCTTGAGCGCGAAGCACGATCAGGCGCTGGCGGTTGCGGCCGGGCAAACCGATTTGGCGCTTGGCGTAGTGTTCGGTAAAAGCCATGTACTCAGCCAATTCAATTTGCGTGCGGGGAGTGTAGTTGAGATCGAGTTGGTGTTCGCGGCGGAAAGCTCGCAAAGCTTCGATGTAAAAGCCTTGCAAAAAGTCTTCAATCATGTTGTAACGAGCTTGGAAGTTCAAGTTCGAGCGGAAAGATGCAACATGGCGGTAAATCATCGATGCGAGGTGAGAGTGCAGTTCGACGCGGCCGCTTTTGGAACCGAGGCGGTAGAATTGCAGAGTTTTTTGCAAGCGGTGTTCGGCCAAGGTGATTTGCCAAGCTTCAACTTCGCCGGAAACTTGGATGCGATCGCTTTTTTGGCAAATCCGTTCAACTTCCTTAGCAATCCGCATCGCCACTGCTTGAGCGCTGCGGCTGGGACTTTTCATGGAGGCCTGCAATTCTTTCAGGGCGAATTCAGCCAAAGCCAGAACATCGATGCTGGGAGCAGTATTGATTTCGGCGGTTTGTGCGCCTGCTGCAGGAATGAAGTTGAGGCCAGAAGCGGTGTTGCAGTTGACGGCGTTGGTGGCAGTTTTGACAGTCATGGCGTTTATCTCGTGGTAGCGCACAGCGTGCGAGGACATTTGTCAGAGAGCGAGGCGGCAGTTGCTGGCGGTTTCGCTTGCTGTGCTGATTCAACTCTCTATACATTGAATATAGGGAAATAGAGATAATCGCAGTGATGCCACTGTTCCACTCTCTCATGCAACAGTTTTTGGCTGCTGAATCTGATTCTAAGCGCTGGCTGTGGGAGATTGGTTTTATTGCCCTTAAAGCCTTATTGTACAAGCACTCTGAGCTGTAATTCTGGTAGGGCGATCGCGACAAAGATGGACGGTGTTCTGGGGCCTCTGAGTGGACAATTTACCAACTGGCCTTTTGAGGGGGTTTTCGGCGTTGGAGATTGTGGAATCGAGAGTCGGCAGAGTGTAGCGAACTTCACTATCTTCAAAACCTACGTCACAGAAGCTAGGAAACCCGGTGAATTTAGAAATTTGGTTGAAAAAGGCGCAAGGGATTTTTGGGAACGAACCGCGAAGACGCAAAGGACACGAAGGAAGAGAAGTACAGAGAGGCCTGTCAAACTATTGACGCCGATTCTCTCTCTAATACCAAAGTCACAGGCCCGTCATTCTCTATTAAGACTTGCATCTGAGTTCCAAACACGCCTGTTTCGATTTTTAAGCCACTCTGACGCAACTTTTCGACAAATTTATCATAAAAAATTTCGGCTCGTTCAGGAGCTGCCGATCGGTCAAAGGAAGGTCGCCGACCTTTGCGACAGTCCCCGTACAGCGTAAACTGACTGACTACCAGCAACTCGCCGCCGATGTCTTGTACGGACTTGTCCCAGCGGCCGCCCTCGCTGGCTGAGTCGGGAAACAAACGCAGTTCCAGGCATTTGCGAGCCATCCAGTCGAGTTCTGCTTCCGTGTCGGTGTCTGCAATAGCTACAAGCAAGTTCAGTCCGCGGCCTATTTTACCGACAATTTTACCGTTAACTTCGACTTGAGATGATTTGACTCGCTGGATGATGACTCGCATTTGAGATTAGAAATATTTAAAGCAAAAACTCAAAATCAAAAAGTAAACTTCTGTTTTCAACAGTCTTGGACGGATCAATACTAAAGAAACCGGGTTTTTTACCGGCATTAAAAGCATTGATGCCGTTTTTTGGTTCAAAACCCGGTTTCTCGCCACCCGTGCGTAAGTGTTTTTTTCCTAAGTATCAGAGAGGCAGAGCCTCGCTTACATCGGTTCCCAGGCTCTTGGCCGGGGAACCAGTAATATTTTACTGTTAGTTTTTCCCAAAACCTTTGCCACGATTGGGTGCAGGCATACAGAGACAGTTTTCGATTTGCGATCGCAAAGTCTCGGTATCCAAACCCTGACCGATCAAAACAAGCTGGTTTTTGCGATCGTCGCCTTTCCACTCGTCGTCGTCCATCGAAAATCGCTTGCCGCTCAAATGGAAAATATGCCGTTTCGGACTTTCTTCAAACCACATAATCCCCTTCGCGCGAAACACGTTTGTTGGCAGTTGGTTGTCTAAGAAATATTGAAATTTTCTCAGAGAAAACGGCTTTTCGCTCTGGAAAGAAATTGAAGTAAATCCGTCATTTTCTAAATGGTCGGAGTGGTCGTGATGGCTGTGGTCGTGATGTTCGTGGTGGCCGTGGTCGTGGTGGTCGTGGTGGCCGTGGTGGTCGTGGTCGTGATGGCCGTGGTCGTGATGTTCGTGACTGCTAGCTGTTTCCTCAGATTGGAAATATTTGTCAGATTCAAACAACCCGACACTGAGGACTAGCGGTAGGGGAACTTGCGAGTTTACTGTTCGCAAAATTCGAGCACCTTCTTTGACATCGCGAATCTTAACTTCCAACAAATCTAAATCTGGTTCTTCAACCAAATCTGTTTTGTTGAGGATAATTATATCGCCGTAAGCTATTTGACTGTAAGCTGCTTCTGAGTTAAACAAATCTAAGCTATAGTTAGCTGCGTCTACTACTGTCACTATCGAATCTAGACGGGTCAGGTCGCGCAGTTCTGTGCTTAAAAAAGTTAGAGCAACTGGCAGGGGGTCGGCGAGTCCGGTTGTTTCTACTACTAGATAATCGAGGTTTTCTTGACGTTCTAAAACTTTGTAAACTGCATTTACCAAGTCTTCATTAATTGTGCAGCAGATGCAGCCGTTGTTCAGCTCAACCATGTTGTCGTCGGTGGTGACAATCAGTTCGTTGTCGATGCCGATTTCGCCAAATTCATTGACTAAAACTGCTGTTTTCAAACCTTGCTGGTTGGTTAGGATGTGGTTGAGTAGGGTTGTTTTGCCGCTACCTAGAAATCCTGTAATGATGGTAACGGGCAAGCCGTGTTTGGGAGCGTCCATCGCCTGCTCTGTATCGGACTGAGTTGTAGATTGCATAGCTTGAATGTCAAATAATGTCGATCGCACTTTTATTGTGTTTCTTATTGTATCTTATTTAGGACAAGCCCCGATCGACCCGGTTTCTGGGATAATTTTTGGGTGCCGCGGCACAGCACCTACCCCCGAGCCCGCAATCAACTCCAGATTACAACGGCACTTGTTGGCTTGTCACCTGTTTTCCCGGTAAATCCAGCCGCGAAAAAATTGGGGCAGACTTTCGCCAGTGCGATCGCTCCATTCCCCCTGCTCTACAATACTTTTAATTATTAATCTGCGTAAAATATTTAAACTTCAACTAAAACAGGGCGGTGGCTAAAAATAGCCACCGCCCTCAAGATAATATCGAGTTATCTAAATCTGTGCTTACGCAGGAAGCAACACTGAATCGATAATGTGGATGACACCATTGTCAGCAGCAACATCGGGTGTAGTAACGGTAGAATCATTAATTTTGACGCCATTGGAAGCATCAATTTTAACTTCTGAGCCTTCAACTGTCTTCGCAGATTTCAGTTTGACCACATCAGCGGCCATAACTTTGCCAGAAACGACGTGATAAGTCAAGATTTTTTTGAGCTTAGGGATGTCCTTAAGCAGTGATTCTACAGTACCTGCGGGAAGCTTAGCAAAAGCTTCGTCTGTAGGAGCGAAAACTGTGAAGGGCCCAGCGCCTTTGAGAGTATCTACTAAACCAGCAGCTTTGACGGCAGCAACTAGAGTTGTAAAAGAGCCTGCCGCAACGGCGGTATCAACGATATCAGCCAAGTGAGTCACCTAGGTTTTGTATTCTGTAAATCAATATAACGCTAAAAAGTTAATTTAGCTACTTATTTTTTCTAGATTTCAATCAGATTTACTGATGATAAATATAGCACTTTTTTGATTTAACTATTTTCGCAAAATACCTATCTAAAGGTAGATAATATTTTTAGTAATTTACTGTATTTTTAATTAGCAATGTAATTATAAATACATAGGTAAGAGGCTCGCCCCAGTGCCGTGTTGAAAGTCAAAAGCACTTTTTTTGTGATGGTGCGAACTACCGTAGAGCGCGCAGGTTATATATTTAGCAAGCGGGGACACCACTGGAAAAGCAAAACTAAGATGCTGCCGATCGGCATTTTGACTTAACAAAACATTCAATATCCAGCACAGCCCTAACCCACCCTCAAAGCCAGCCACCGCAGACGGATAGCAACAGTACGGCAAATCCCGATCTAAACTGTTAAAAGCAATTAATTAGCTAGCTAAAAAAGCCGACATGAGATACAAACTACTAGGTAAGTAGAAAGGCGTAAATATTTGTAGTTGGGATGAGGCAGGAGTCAGGAGACAGAATGCAGGAGGGATTGGGGTTTTAGCCTCATTTATCTTTCTTAACACAGTTGTGTTTTTCCCCACCGACTTACTTAACAGCGGACTTCGCGTTTCAGAAATCTGCCTCGGCACCATGACTTTTGGCGAAGAGTGGGGTTCGGGCGGTTCCTACGAAGAAAGCCGCAAAATGTTCGACGCATTTGCAGCAGCAGGCGGCAATTTCATTGATACGGCGAATCTCTACACCAACGGTACAAGCGAAAAATATATCGGCGATTTTATCGCAGCCGATCGCGAAAAATGGGTAGTTGCCACTAAGTACAGCCTCAACATGAAAAATGGCGAAATCAACGGTTTCGGCAACCACCGCAAAAATATGGTGCAAGCAGTAGAAGCAAGTTTGAAGCGACTGCAAATTGAATATATAGATTTGCTGTGGCTGCACGCTTGGGATTTTACCACACCAGTCGAAGAAGTAATGCGCGCCTTTGACGATTTGGTGCGCGCCGGCAAAGTTCTTTATATCGGCATTTCCGATACACCCGCTTGGATTGTTTCTCAAGCAAATACGATCGCCCAAATGCGCGGTTGGACACCATTTATCGGCTTGCAAATCGAGTATTCTTTAAAAGAGCGAACACCAGAACGGGATTTGCTCCCGATGGCAAAAGCCTTAAACATTGGCGTGACAGCTTGGAGTCCCCTAGCAGGCGGCTTGCTAACAGGAAAATACAACACTTCAGAAACCGCCAGCGAAACTAAACGGCTTGATTCACCTGAATCGGGAAAAATTAGCGAACGAAACCTCAATATTGCTCGCGAAGTTAGCTCCATAGCAGCCGAAATTGGGAAACCAGCCTCTCAAGTAGCCCTGAATTGGCTGCGACAACAGTCAGTCAAAGTTATTCCAATTATTGGTTCCCGCAAACTCTCGCAACTGCAGGAAAATCTTGCTTGTTTAGAGTTTCAATTAACTCCCGAACAAATGCAGCAGTTAGACAAAGTAAGTGCAATTGAATTGGGTTTTCCCCACGATTTCTTAAAAAGTTCGATGGTGCAAGATTTTGGATTTGGAGGGGGAATCGCTAAAATAGACAGCCGCCGACTTTAAAGTTGCTGCTATCTTCTAGTCCCGGGTTAACGCGGATATGCGCGAACCCGCCCTCAGAGGAATAATTGAGATTGGTACTGTCTCGCGTGACTTTAACCTCGTACCCCAGCACCAATGTCATCACCATAAAATCCTAGGCTTCTCATCGCTCTTACCTGGTTTCCGCGATATTGTCGATCGGGTATAAGATGTCGATTAAACCCGGCTTCATAAACTGTTATTTATGAATCTATCGCAAGTTATAATTTTTCCTTAATCTTTATATATATAAGGATACAAACGTTACTTAGCAGCGATCGGATAAGTTTAAAAAAGGTGAAGTTTGTCAAATTAAATGGCCACAAAAAGTAGCTCGCAAATTTTCTCTATTATACAAAATAAAAAACTAAAAGTCGATCGGTCTTAATACCGATTTCAAAAAAATATGTAATAGCAGACAAGCTTCAAACCCTTAATTCATCAGCCATTCCCAAATCTTCAATTCTTCCATCTAAAATCTCAAATGGTGTCACCCCCTACCTGCCAGTTAAGTCTTTTTAAAAGGTCGATCGGCATTTTAACGGCTTTTGAACCAAGCATCCAAACAAAGCGCCTCCTGAGAAAGAAGTCATCCTTCAGATAGAAGTAATGGCAGAAAAACTGAGCTAGATTGATCAATAATAGCAAGTCTAACAATATTAACTTATCTCCAAGTTTCACTTCGTAAAAAAGTAGATAAGCGTATCTTTTTTGCGCTCTAGCAGTTGCTCGATCGACTGTGAATGCGAGGCGGGCTACTCAATAAAGATTCTCAGATTGACGCTGACAACTTTCAGTAATACAATGCTGAGAAGGATATTTTAGTTGCCCATTTTAATTAACAAATTCTTGAGGCTAATTATGTCCCCTAAAAACTCAGTAAAGAATAATGATAACTATAAAGGTCGAGGGTGGGAGATTCGATTTACCTCTATAGATCCCGCAAAATCGCCTTCTCAATTCGCTCCATCCAGCGCCTTGCGCGCCAACTTATCAAAAGCTGCTGTTTTAGATGTACCGGATCTAGTTTGTCTGTCTCATTTGCGGTGGAATTCCGTCTATCAACGTCCGCAACATCTTTTAAGTCGCTGCGCCAAAAATCGTCGCGTATTCTTTGTAGAAGAACCGATTTTGATCGCGACAGGAGATTGGCGGCTTGATGTCAGCATCCACGCCAGCGGAGTCTGGGTAATAGCACCGCACCTGAACGAAGAAATTAGCAAAGAAACAGCACAAACTGCTCAGCAAGCCATGCTAGATGATTTCTTTCAAGCAGCAGAAATTAACAACTACATCCTCTGGTATTACACACCAATGGCTGTCTCTTTCACAAACCACTTAAAGCCGCTAGCTGTAGTCTACGACTGCATCGACGAACTGTCAGCATTTCACGGCGTGCACCCCGATTTCAAAGCAAATGAAACTCAACTCTTAAAGCGCGCCAGCATCGTATTTACAGGCGGACACAGCCTCTACGAAGCGAAACAGCACCAGCACGCAAACATTCATCCTTTCCCCAGCAGCATTGAAAAAGAACACTTTACTAACGCCCGGAATCTTTCCGAAACATCGGCGGATCAAGCGGATCAAAAAGACATTCCTCACCCGCGTTTGGGTTTTTTTGGCGTTATAGACGAACGCATGGATATCGAACTGCTCGGCGGGATTGCTGAAGCGAGGCCAGACTGGCATTTAGTGATAATCTGGCCAGTGGTGAAAATCGACCAGGCAACTTTACCAACCAACCCAAATATACACTATCTCGGCGGCAAATCCTATCAAGAACTGCCAGCGTACATTGCAGGATGGGATATAGCAATACTGCCGTTTGCGATTAACGAATCGACTAAATTTATTAGTCCGACTAAAACTTCAGAATACCTGGCGGCCGGCAAACCTGTGATTTCTACTTCGATCCGATCCGTGGTGCAGCCCTACGGAGAAAAAGGTTTGGTTCGGATTGCGAGCAATGTTGCAGAATTTGTTGCTGCTGGGGAAGAAATCATGAGCGAAAGTTTGGCCGATCGCACTAAGTGGCTGAGCGAAGTAGATGCTTTTTTGGCAGACAGTTATTGGGACAATACCTGGGGCGAAATGCTAGGGTTGCTCGAAAGTGCGATCGCAGGCAAAAAGCAGACATCCGAAGGCTGGATAAAAGTTTTAAATTAGGAAAATTAAGGTTTAACAATACTCCGGACAGTTTTTAAGCAGCCAGAGTACCATAAGACAAGACTGAAGGAAGGTTAAGGTGATTTAAAATCAAATCTGGGTCTAAATCTAACTTATCAATAAAGGTAGAAAGTAGATGCGCG
>NZ_JADEWT010000150.1 GCF_015207505.1 Tychonema sp. LEGE 06208 | reverse complement strand
GGCGATCGATTGGGGATTGGCGGGGGCTGAGGCGGTTTGTGAGGCGGTGGGGGGTCGATCGAGCATTTTGATAATTCCTGTCGTCAGGCCGGCGCTAGCGACCAGCAGGGCTGCTACTTTGAGTCCGGCTGCTGAGGGCGATCGTCCGCGCTGGCGGTTGAGGTTGGGGAGGGCGATGGCTTCGGCGGCGCAGTCATCTAATGCTGTGGCTAAGTCAAACAGTTGCAGGGTGCTTAGGTGTACTGCAGGCCCGGATTCTGCGGGGGTTAAAGTGCCTAAAAATAAGTTGTGGGCGAGCAAGCCGCGAGGTTCTAGGCGGGGCCCAACTGGCAGGTAGGAAGTGTTTGGGGCGATGGTTCCGGGTTCGGATGTGTTGGTTGGTCGATCGAATGTAACGACATGGCGCGCGACTTCTGGCGAGTCTGGATCGCTTGCGGTTAGGCTTGTTTGGGAGTTGAGGTTGCTTTCCCAATCGCGGGATTCGCCCAGCAAGTTTTGGACGTAGTTGCTGACTGCTTCGTGGAGGGTTTCGAGTTGAGCGCGATCGCCCCTGAGAGTAACGTGTTCGGTATCTGGTAGTCTGGGGTCGTCGAGCCGCAACTCGAAATTTAAAGATTTAAATACGGGTTTGCCGGCCCAGCGAGATAGAGGCGAACTTTTGGCTGTTATTTCCAGCGTGCAAGTAGGGGGCGTGTACCGTTTTCGCATAATGAATGAAGAGGGAAGAGGGAAGAAGTCAGTAGTCATTAGTCATTAGTCAGTAGTCATTAGGCATTAGGCATTAGGCATTAGGCATTAGGCATTAGGCAGATGGAATAACTATGTTTTATCTGATATTTGGTAGCATTCTTAACAAGCTTTTTTAGCAACAGGCATCTTGCCTGTTCCTGATGTTTTTCATTCTCGTTTTCATTATGGCTTAGCTTAATTCTTAGCGCGGTCTAGGAGAGCCAGCCAGAGCCGCCTGTGACCGCCGGGACTGCTGTAAAATAGCAAATCTATCAGGAGTTTGAGGGCTAGGTTGGTTAGTTCTTGTGCCGATAGGTTTTCTGCATCTTCCATGCGATCGGCATAGGTGTTGCTGAACCTGTCTATATAATCTCCTAGCAAAGCGACTGTATGAGGTTCGCGGTTTTGCTCTGCCATTTGTTCTAGCAAAGCGACGGCGCGGCGGATTAAAGCTTGGTGCTGTTTTGCTAAATGACAGCCGATCAAAACGAGCGATCGAGCTTCTTCCACATCTAGTTTTTTGCGCCCTCCCTGGCCTTTCCGCAGCGGGTTAGATTGGCGCAGCCGCCACAATGCCACGCGATCGGCTACCATTGGCTCTAAATTCAGTTCGGCTGCTACTTTGAGCATCGCGTCTGAACCAATTTGTGCGAGTGCTTCTAGGGCTAACAGCACTAAATCCAGTTGGGCTTTAATGTTGTCCAACTGGGTAGGTTCTGGTGCTTTTTGGGTCAATTCTTCCCAGTTGGGAGATGAACCTGTTTGGTTTGTGGGAGCGGAGGGCTTTACGGTGGAGCGCATGGCTTGGGCACGGGAAATAAGACTGGTTGAGGCTGAATACCCTAACAGTATGCGGTGTTGACGGATTTGCGGCCGCCGGACAACGGCATAATCTGTTAGTTTTTCTCCTTGACATCCGCCCCGGCGTGAACGCACGGGGATTCTAGAAATCACTTCCTAGACCTTTCTGCTTCATCGCAACCGCCATCAGACTTATGCCTATCCGGTCTTACGTTCGCTCCACAGACTTTCACCGCAAGCCCTGCGGCAAGTATATTTTGGGCGGCGTTGATATCTCGGTCGTGGTGAGTGCTGCATTTAGGGCAGTCCCATTCCCTCAGATTCAACGGTAACTTTTCCACAATGTGACCGCAGTTGCCGCACCGCTTAGAACTGGGAAACCAACGATCGATCTTAATCAAAGTGCGATCGTACCATTTACACTTGTATTCAAGTTGCCTTACCAACTCACCCCAGCTTGCATCACTGATTGAAAGGGCGAGTTTGTGATTTTTCACCATGTTTTTGACAGCCAAGTCTTCTACGGCGATGGTTTGGTTTTCACGCACCAACCGAGTCGTCAACTTGTGAATAAAATCTTGTCGGGCATCGCTAATTTCTGCATAAACTTTAGCGACTTTCAAACGCGCTTTTTGCCGATTTTTAGAGTCTTTTTGCTTGCGACTCAATGCTTTTTGAGCTTTTTTGAGTTTGTGGCGAAACGCCTTGAAACATGAGGGACCCGCAATTTTTTCACCCGTACTCAGAGCCATCAAACTCGTAATACCCAAATCAATCCCAACTATATTAGGGGACTGGGGCAATGGTTCAATCTCGATATCCACCAACAGCGAAACACTCCAGCGTCCAGCGGGCGAGAGTCTCACCGTGACGCTAGAAGGTTCTGCGCCTTGAGGGATAGCCCGACTCCACCGAATCGCCAAGGGTTCAAGGGTTTTCGCCAGAAAAAGTTGACCGTCTCGCCATTTGAAGGCAGACTTGGTAAATTCTGCACTACCACCATTGCGCTTTTTTTTAAAGTTGGGGTATTTCGCCCGTCCTGCAAAGAAGTTAGAAAATGCAGATTGCAGGTGTCTCAAGCCCTGCTGCAAGGGGACGCTACTAACGTCATTAAGGAAATCAAGATCCTCTTGTTTTTTCCATGCCGTCAACAAACTAGAGGTTTCGGTGTAGCCAACTCGCTCTTGCCGTTCGTACCATGCCTCTGTTCTGGCCCAGAGAGCGCGGTTGTAGACCAATCGAGTACAGCCCAAGGTTCTCCGAAGCAAGGTTTCTTGCTCCGGAGTCGGATAGAAGCGGTACTTGAAAGCTTTTTGTGTCATGCTTGCATTTTAGCACTTACTTTGTGAGCAAACCTGAAGATATTGTAAAGCCGTTTTCAAAGGACGGGGTTTTTACCCAAATTTCTGATAACTCGTTGTTTTGATTCCGGCAATACTATTTGTTGACGAATTTTGCTAGTCGAAGGTTGCGGTTGCCAGTTCGATCGAGCGCAACCCCAAAAACCCATAAATTTTCACCCCCAACCATCCTACGCCGCAAAGTGACCGAAATCAATGTAAATAAGCGATCGTCACGCCTCCACCTCCTTCTTTTTGACTGGCGAGCTCGAAGCGGGAAACCTGCGGGTGAGTAGCGAGGAATTCGTGCACCCCGCGCCGCAACTGTCCCGTACCTTTGCCGTGAATTATCCACAAAACTCCGTATTCCACGGCTTTGGAAAGTGCTCTGTCGATTTCGATTTCCGCGTCGGAGACTCTCGCACCCCGGAGGTCGATCGAATTATTAGCAGTGCGAATAGCAATTTCGGGATTGGGTTTTGCAGGTTCCGCCGCTGCTTGCTTGGCTTTAGCCGTAGCGATTGCTTGGGCTTGGGCTGCTACCTTGGCTAATTGAGCTTTTGTTTCCGGTTTTTGACCGTCGAGGGATTCAATTTCTCCCAGTTTCACAGTCATTTTCATAATCCCAAACCGCACGCTCAATTCTTCGTTAGCATCGGGGCCGCTGAGGACTTCGGCGGTTTGACCGAGGCTGGGTATGCGGATGCGATCGCCCGTTTTTGGCATAAAACCCGGTTTTGGTTTCGCCGGTTGTTGCCGAGATGGCAGGTGTTTTTGGGAAATTTGATTTAAGGTATCTGTCGCCACCTGGGCATTTTGAGCCGTTTTATCGCCCGACTGCAAGCGCCGGATGATTTGAGCAATTTCTGATTTTGCCGACCCTATCGCCTCATTTACCGCCACTTCCTGAGCTATTTTTAGTTCTCGCTCCCGCTCTTGCAAAGCCGCTGCTTTTTGAGAAACTTCTTTGTGCAGTTTTTCGGTTTGGTGCAGCAGTTGAGTTGCTTCTCTGGCCTTGGTTTCCTGTTTGCGGCGCTGGGCTTCGAGTCCCGCAATCACTTGATTGACATCGGCAGAAGCTCCGCCGACATAGGTTTGAGCTCGATCGACTATGGATGCTAGCAAACCGAGTCTTTTGGCAATGGTGAGGGCGTTGGAACGTCCGGGAATTCCCCACAGCAAGCGATAGGTTGGCTGCATGGAATTGTCGTCAAATTCTACTGAGGCATTTTCAAAGCGGGAGTCTTGATATTTGAGGGCTTTGAGTTCGCCAAAGTGGGTGGTTGCAACTGTTAATAGGGAATGTTGGGCGAGATATTGCAATAGGGCGATCGCCAATGCACTGCCTTCTGAGGGGTCTGTCCCCGCTCCTACTTCGTCTAGCAAAACTAAAGATTTGGGAATTGGGAATTGGGAATTGGGAATTGGGAATTGGGAATTGGGAATTGGGAATTGGGAATTGGGAATTGGGAATTGGGAATTGGGAATTGGGAATTGGGAATTGGGAATTGGGAATTGGGAATTGGGAATTGGGAATTGGGAATTGGGAATTTTCTTCTCCTTCTCCTTCTCCTGCACTTTCCCCTTCCGATTTATTAGTCAAAACTTCTAAAATGCGGCTGATGCGGCGGATGTGGCCGGAGAAAGTAGACAAACTTTGCTGCAAGGATTGTTCGTCACCTATATCGGCAAGAATGTTGTCGAACCAAGGCAATTCTACGGGTTCGCGGGCGGCGACAAACATTCCGGCTTTTGCCATTAAAGCTGCTAATCCCAAGGTTTTGAGGGTGACTGTTTTGCCGCCGGTGTTGGGGCCGGTGATGGCGACGACGCGGATTTGGGGCCCGATGGTTAAATCGACTGGGACGACTGGAAAGCCTTGTTCGTATTGTTGCTGCCAAACTAATAAAGGATGGCGCAATTGGCGCAGGGTAATTTGCGATCGCAAATTGGGAATTAACGATCGACTATTTTCTGCTGTTTCTTCCTCTGAATTTTCCTCATCTAATTGGTCGGGATTTTTTGGTGCTAATTCTGGTTCTTGGAATTCGATAAATTTAGGAGGATTTGCTTGCAGCCAAAAACTGTAACGGGCTTTGGTGGCAGCTAAATCTAAAGTTGTCACTACCACCAACAATCTATCTAAATCTGGTTTTACTGCTGCGACTTGCTCGGTGAGGGCGCGGAGAACTGCTTCTTCTTCGGCTTGTTCTTGCCGGAGCAACTGCCGCATTTGGTTGTTGAGATTGACTGTGTTGTGGGGTTCTACATACAGTGTTGCGCCACTGGCGGAGGAGTCGTGAACGATGCCTGGTATGGCATCTTTTTGGGGAGCTTTGACGGGAATGACAAAGCGCGAGCTTCTTTGGGTAATTACTTGTTCTTGGACGGCGTTGGATTGTCGCTGCAAAATGCCTTGGAGTATTTGATAAATGCGATCGCGCAACTGTCGCATTTGAACTCGAATTCCTGCTAATTTAGGAGTGGCTCGATCGGCTACTCTAGCGCGATCGTCTATACACCGATGAATTTCTTGCTCGATTTCGGGATAAGTCCGCAATTGGGAAGCCAATTCTTTGAGTATCGGCACATCCGTTGCAGAGTCAACGATCCGGCGCAATTGCCTCGCCCCCGCGAGGGTGGTAGCAATTGCCAGCAATTCTTCGCCGCCGAGCAAACCTTGCAGTTCGGCTCGCTGCAGGGCACTGCCGATGTCTTGGATTCCTTCAAAACTCAAAGCACCGCCAGGACGGCTTTCTAACTGATAAGCTTCTTCAGTTTGCGCCTTGAGTTCGGCTGTCTGAGCTGGAGTTTCGGGGATTTGGAGGTCGAGGGCGGCGGCGACACCGAGTTTGGTAGCCGCGAAGGTAGCCAAGTGCTGACACAGGCGCGGCCATTCTAATAGTTCTAGTGTTTCGGCTTGAATCAAAGTTGAGATGGTGTTGGTAATTGGCATTCCCAGGCGCTGACCGAGAAGGTGAATTTGACGGCAGTATTTTTTTATTTTAAAGTTTTTTATGGTTTCCGCGTGCAACTTAAGAAAGTATCTGCGATCGCCCTCGGTCGATTTTCCGTTTTCGATTTACTCCACAGAGGAAGAGAGCGCAAACTAGGCTTTAAAATTTTGATCTTTCCACGGGCGGTGGTCGCGATCGGCATCCGTTTTTAGTCTCGGCGCTCAATTATACCATTTTTCAAATTTTATGCTACGTTATCTGGGAAATATTTATGTACGCTCCGCATCTTACTATCCTCTTTTAAATCCCGAACAGCTTAAAGCAAAACTCGTATTTGTAGTGGCACTTTATCAAGTTGGTATAACATCGCGCAGCTATCGGGGTGAATTGCCACACACAATCTAGATGCAGGACAGCTTAGGGTGTTAGGGAGAAAAGAAACTCTCGAATTCAATTGATTGTGCGCTCTGGATAGGGCTTTTTTGAGTGTAACAATTTTTGAGAGCGCTGATTTGCTTGGTTTTTAGAGTGGCAAAATCGATCGCGCGGTTAAGCACAAGAGAGGCAATGCGGGTTGAAAAATGTGGGCAATCACAAGGTTGATAGCGAAAGAGTCAACACTCAACACTCAACAGTCAATCTTTCTCAGTAATTCTTTACAAACAGCCTTTGGATATCGAGGCAAAATAGATGTGAACTGTTTAAACTTTCAATAATGAGTAGAACCTTAATTCCTGTGATTCTAGCCGGCGGTAAAGGCGAACGTTTTTGGCCGCTGAGTCGCAAGCAGCGGCCCAAGCAGTTTTTGAGTCTCGACGGTAGCGGTAAGAGTTTGCTGCAGACTACTGCAGAAAGACTTTTGGAATTAGGTAACGGTTGGGAGGATTTGTGGGTGGTAACGTCGGAAATGTTGGCCGACGGGGTGCGGGAACAGTTGCCGCTTTTACCTCAAGAGAATTTGCTGGCGGAACCCCAGGGCCGGGATACTGCGCCGGCGGTGGCTTGGACTGCTATAGAAACTGCGAAGCGTTACGGTGAGGATGCGGTTGTTGGTTTTTTCCCGGCGGATCACTGGATTGGGGAACCGGAGGAGTTTGTCAAGACTTTGGAGGCGGCGGCGGATTTGGCGAGAAATCAGGATGCGATCGCCACTTTGGGTGTCAAACCGAGTTATGCTTCTACTGGTTACGGCTACATCGAACAAGGCGAGGAAATTGGCAGTTTTGGCGGTTTTCCGGCGTACCGGGTGGCGAGATTTACGGAAAAGCCCGATCGCACAACTGCTGAAGAATTTGTCGCCAGCGGCAAGTTTAGTTGGAACGGCGGAATCTTTGTATTTCGAGTCGGCACAGTCTTGACAGAATTGCGAAATCATGTACCGGAAATGATGGCAGCTTTGGAAGCAAAAGGTGCTGCTGCTTACTCGGAATTGCCAAAAATTAGCATTGATTACGCGCTGATGGAGAAGACGCAAAAAGCCTGTGTTTTGCCTGTGAGCTTTAGCTGGGACGATTTGGGTGATTGGAATGCGATCGGGCGTTTGCTGCAAGGAGACAAGCCAAATGTCGAGTTAGCAAAACACGTCGGAATTGATACCAAGGAAAGCATTTTCTATGCAGCGGATGACAATGAAGTGATTGTCACCATTGGTTTAGAAGATGTGGTAGTTGTCAGAGATGGCAACGTAACTTTAATTGTGAAAAAAGATAGGACGCAGGAGATTAAACAGGTAATCAAAGTGTTGGGAGAAGATGACAAATTGAAAGATTTGCTGTAAGCATGGCATCGCAATAAAAAAATAGGTTCGTAGTCAGGACTTCAGTTTTTTCTTACTCAATAAAGCCAGAAAGACTAAAGTCTTTACTACGAACCTAGGAAATTTTAGTGACGCAACTCGCATCTGTCAACTATTTACATAATTTCTGCTAAATCCAACACAAAACCAGGCAGTACATCTTCCCCCGACACAGTGGCAGGATTTTGGAGAATTTCCACACTTTGACCGGGGCGATATATTTCAACCCGCCGATTTTGCCTGTCAATTAACCAACCCAATCTCGCACCGTTATCTATATATTCTTGCATTTTCTCTTGCAGCTTTTTCAACGAATCAGTCTTCGAGCGCAACTCGACCACAAAATCGGGACACAAAGGAGCAAAACTGTCTTTTTGTTCCGGTGTTAAAGCATCCCAGCGTTCTTTTTTGACCCAAGAGGCATCAGGAGAGCGATCGGCACCATTGGGAAGTTTAAAGCCTCCAGAAGAGTCGAAGGCAACTCCTAGATTATTTTGCCTGCTCCAGGCTTGAAGTTGATATGATAAATCGATATTGCGCTTGCTAGTTTCACTGCCTGTCGGTGGCATAATAATTAATTCCCCTGATGCTGTACGTTCAAATTGATAATCGCGGTTGTTCTGACAAAGCTGAAAAAATTGCTCGTCAGTTAAGTTGATGGATAATTCGATCGAGGTTGCAGGAGATTGGATGGCAATCATGTTTTTTATAGATGTGAAACACATTGACAATTTGGCTGGTAATAACTTACTTATTCAAGTTTTTGACTCAACTTTTCAACTCAATAAATTTAATCATAAAAATATCATGTCTGCTTTAACTGTATATTAACATGAGGATTAATGCTACGGTCAAAAACCGATCGCCCTCCCCCACACCCCAAAGTAGGCGCGGCGCAGCTATCCCTCTTCAGAAATTGCGCCCTTCGCCCCCTCTCGCCCCCAAAGTTATTCCTCAAGACAATGGTCAGCTTGGTTAACAGCGCTATCCTAGTAGTTATATTGCTACCAAAGTCGATCGACCAGGAGGCCCCTTGTTCAGCCTAGTTCAAAACACTTCTCGCAAAGGAGAAATCCTAGAGGTCGTCTTCCGCAACGGTTGGGACTACATGAAAAGCCTCCTAACCGGCCGCAAAACCGACGCACCCAGTCTCCCAACTCCCGCAGTTCTCCGCAACATCCTGGTAGAATTAGGCCCAGTTTTTGTGAAATTGGGACAATTGCTGAGTACCCGTCCCGACCTTTTACCCGCCGCCTACATCGAAACCCTCTCGACGCTACAAGCGGAAGTTCCGCCCGTACCTTGGTCGGAAGTAGAATTTATTGTCCGCAAGGAACTCACACAATCTCTCGAAGATACCTTCGCTAAATTTAACACTCAGGCGATCGCCGCAGGCTCGATCGCCCAAACCCACAAAGCTACCTTAAAAGACGGCCGCGAAGTCGCCCTGAAAGTTCAGCGCCCCGGTATCGATATTGTCATCGAACAAGACATCGCCGTACTCCGAGGTTTGGCCGAACTTGTCATGCTCACAGAATTCGGTCAACAATACGATATTGTCGCCCTAGCCGAAGAATTTGCGATCGCCCTGCGTGCAGAACTAGACTTCATTCAAGAAGCCAGCTACACCGACGAACTGCGCCGCAATTTATCTAAAAGTAAATGGTTCGACCCAAAACAAGTTGTTCTACCAGAAATCAACTGGGAGTTGACCACCAAAAAACTCTTAGTAATGGAATGGCTGAACGGAGTACCGATTTTGTTAGGCGATTTGCAAGGAATTGGCCACAAAGGAGATATAAATGCCGAACGCGAAGAAATTACAACGCTACTTTGCCGCGTTTTCTTCCAGCAGTTATACATCGACGGATTCTTTCACGCAGACCCGCATCCCGGCAATTTATTTTATCTCAAAGACGGTCGGATTGCCCTGCTAGACTGCGGCATGGTCGGCAGATTAGATCCGCGCACCCAGCAGAATTTGACAGAAATGTTGCTGGCAATTGTCGATTTAGACGCTCAGCGATGCGCTCAATTAACATTAGAAATGGCAGAATTTGCTCAGCCTAAAAGTTTAGCTATTCTCGAAAACGATTTGGCTCGAATGCTGCGAAAGTATTATAATGTTAGCTTGTCGCAAATGAACTTATCGGAAATATTTTATGAAGTGCTGGAAATTACCAGAAAAAATAAAATTAGGCTTCCCAGCAATCTCGGTTTGTACGCAAAAACTCTAGCTAATTTGGAAGGGTTGGCACGTTCTTTCAATCCAAGATTCAATATTGTAGAGCAGGTAAAACCGCTGATGACCGATATGTTTCGGCGTCAGTTGTTGGGAGATGACCCGGTGCAAGCTTTGCTGAGAACTGCCCTGGATCTGAAAAGCTTGTCTTTGCAATCTCCGCGACAGGTGGAAGTGCTTTTAGAGCGGGTGACTTCGGAAACTTTGAAGTGGAACTTGACAATAAAAGAACTCGATCCGTTGCGCCGAACTTTGGGTGATTCTGCGAACCGACTTTCTTTTAGTATTGTCGTGGGTTCGCTGATTGTGGGGGCGGCAATTATTTCTTCTAACGCGCAAACTGCTCAATTATCTTTTCTGAGCAATGGTTTGTTTGGGGCGGCGAGTTTTTTGGGCTTTTGGTTAATTATTAGCATTTTGCGTTCTGGTCGTTTGCGGAGTTGATTGTTAAGGGGAGATGGGGGGAATCAGGAGATATAGCAATTTTTTCGGGAGACGCGAGTAGTCCCTCCCAACTTCCGAACTAAGGACTAAAATCCTTACTACAAACCTATTTAGTATAAAAGTCAAGTCAGGGATTATGGAGAAATGAGCGAGATTAACCAAGTATTGGGAAAGGACAAATTACCGGAATTGGGGTTAGTCTGCATTACAACATCCGATGCTGTTCGCTTTCGCACTGTCACGCGGAAGCGACTTTTACAGCTTGCCGAAACTGAACAAGAAAAAGTGTTGCGCGAGCTTTATGCAGACAACTTAAAACGGCTTGACAAAGCGATTGATTTCTGCTGTGCAAATAACATTAAATTGTATCGCATGACTTCTGCGCTGTTCCCTTTTGCAGATACAGATTTGGGGGAAACAGTGCTGCACTCAATGGCTGAGGAATTGCGGAATACGGGCGATCGCGCAATTTCCCTCAATATCCGTTTGGTACTCCACCCCGATCAATTTGTTGTCCTCAGTTCCGACAAGCCTGATGTCGTTGCAAACAGCATTAAAATTCTGGCAACTCATGCTTTAATCTTAGATATGTTGCAACAACCCCGATCGCCCTACGCACTGATGAACATTCACGGCGGTAAGGGATCTCGCGCTTCGCAACTCACATCAGTCATCCGCGACTTACCCGAATCTATTCGATCGCGCTTAACCTTTGAAAATGACGAATACGCCTACAGTTCCTCAGAACTTTTAGAAGTTTGTCTCGATACCGCAGTCCCGATGGTTTTTGACGCGCACCACCACGTCATTCACGAACATTTAGAAAGTTACGACGATCCCAGCGTTGCCGAAATGCTCGCAGCAGCCCGCACCACTTGGTCAGTTCCTGAATTGCAATTAGTCCACATATCCAACGGAAAAGAATTTTTTGCCGACCCGCGCCACAGCGATTTAATTACAGAAATGCCAGAGTGCTATTATCAAGCTCCTTGGATTGAAGTAGAAGCTAAATTCAAAGAATTAGCTATTGAAAAGTTGCGCGCCGAATGGCTGACCCGGAATATTCCAGAATGCAGCAAAATCGCGTAGCGACTCCGATAAACTGACAGTTCTATCGGGGTTTAAACCCAGCAAAAATCGAAAAAACCGCGTTAATACCAACTATAAATTATGTGCGGACGATTCACTTTAAATACTTCAGGTCAAATCATCGCCGAATTCTTCCAACTGTCGGAAGTTCCCGACATCCAACCGCGATACAATATCGCCCCAACTCAATCAGTGGCTACAGTAACAGTTGAGCCAGAAAAAATGCAGCGACAGTTTCAATTTATGCGCTGGGGCTTGATTCCAAGTTGGGCAAAAGACATGAAAATCGGCAGTAAAATGATTAACGCGCGATCGGAAACTGTAGCCGAAAAACCTGCTTTTCGCAGCGCCATCAAGCACAGGCGATGTTTGATAGTTGCTGATGGTTTCTACGAATGGCTGCCACTCTTAAAACACAAACAGCCTTACTATTTTCAAATGGCCCAGGGCGAACCTTTTGCTTTTGCCGGTTTGTGGGAAAATTGGGAATCTCCAGAAGGAGAAAAGATTGTATCTTGTACTATAATTACTACCGCTGCTAACGAAACTGTGCAGCCGGTACACGATCGAATGCCGGTGATTTTGCCCGACAGCGCTTGGGAAGAGTGGCTCGATCCTGCTGTTAACAGCGCTCAGGAAGTTTTGCCGCTGTTAAAGCCCTATGCTGCTGCAATGAAAGCAAAGGCGGTAAGTGCGATCGTCAACAGTCCCAGCAAAGACAGTCCTGAGTGCATTCAAGCGATCGAATAAACGGAGTCATTAGTCAGCAGTCATTAGTCCTTAGTTAACTATTAAACATTAATAAATACGGCGTCATTAGTCAACAGTCATTAGTCCTTAGTCAACTATTAAACATTAATAAATATGGAGTCATTAGTCAGCAGTCATTAGTCATTAGTCAACTATTAAACATCAATAAAGATGGAGTCATTAGTCATTAGTCAGCAGTCATTAGTCCTTAGTTAACTATTAAACATTAATAAATATGGAGTCATTAGTCAGCAGTCATTAGTCATTAGTCAACTATTAAACATCAATAAAGATGGAGTCATTAGTCATTAGTCAGCAGTCATTAGTCCTTAGTTAACTATTAAACATTAATAAATGTTCCACAAGTATTCCCCTTCAACAGCTAACAGCTAACAGCTAACAACTAACAACTAACAACTAACAGCTAACAACTAACAACTAACAACTAACAACTAATGACTGAGGACTAAATTAACTGTCGTACATCCGCGCTTCGGCAGCTTCGGGATTTTCCTCGCAATACTCGTCAAAAGCCGTTTTGTCAAGCTTCATCGATCGCTGGTGAGAAGCCTCAGCCTGCATTTCCTCTACAATGTCCCACGCTACCGCGCACTCTCTAGAAGTAGCGCCTTTTTGGGAACAGACTGTTCTAGCCTCCGCGATCGCCCTTTCGATTTCTTCCTCAAATAAAACACTTTTCGGCTTATCAACAAAATCGCTTTTTGTCAAGATATCTGTTACCGAAATAATGCCAAGCAGCTTATCCTTAATCACCGGAGCTCGGCGGATGCGAGTATTGGCGAACAACCTCGCCACGTATTCTACACCCAAGTCTGGATTCACCGTAATGCACGGTTTGGTCATAATCTCGAAAACGCGGACTTTTTGCGGGTCTACTCCGTAGGCTGTTACTTTGTAAACAATATCGGTTTCCGTAACAATACCGTAGGAGTCTTGTTCGTGGCGGCGTTCCACAATTAGCGCGCGCAGGCAAAGTTCGTTCATCGTCGCCACTGCTTCAGCTACCGTGGCCGAACCCCGAATGGTAACAACTTCTGTTGTCATAATATCTTGGGCTTTCATCATCATTTTTAATTGCTCCCCGGTTATAAAGTCTAGTTCGTCCCGATTTTAGGCCGAAAATTTGATTTCCTATCACCATCATAAAACTTATTGACAGACGCAACTGTTACGATAAATCAAGGATGGCGAAGAAAGAAGGAAGTTCGGCAACGGATTGTGTAACGGATGTAACGGATGAATGTTAAAGGAAGAAGGATGATGTTGAGGCTTGAGGGAAGAAGGAATATTTTCCCAACTATCCCAATCTCCCCATCTCCCCATCTCCCACTCTCCCCATCTCCCCATCTCCCACTCTCCCACTCTCCCACTCTCCCCATCTCCCACTCTCCCAC
>NZ_JADEWT010000014.1 GCF_015207505.1 Tychonema sp. LEGE 06208 | reverse complement strand
CTAAGCTGTTGTGCAAATAAACATTGTATATTTTGATGACAATCAAAAATCGTCAAATTCTCTCCCCCTCTCCCCTGATCCCCATCGGACCCTCAATCGCCATACACAATCTATATGAGCAACAGCTTACTGCTAATCTCTAGCTGAAAAAACCCGGTTTCTTGTAGAAACCGGGTTTTTAAATTCGCTCAAAATTTCGTGTAAAATTTTGTCAAATCAGCCGCGATTACACGGGGGCCGCTTACTTATGCAAAGCACCGACGCGCTGAGAAGGAATTTCAGCTTTCAGAGCAGATTCCAAAGACGGAATTGCTTCTGTTAAGTCATCTGCTGCGGGTTTCGCCAGCCAGCTTAAGACGATCGCCGGAACTACACCCAGAAGCACAGCTAAGGATGTCGGGAACCAAAACCGAGAATCCAAGGAAGTTACAGTGATAATTGCTCCAAAAGCAAAGTTTACCAAATAAACAATTAACGGCAAACCCATTTCCGATCGATCTAATTTAATCGACGTTTTTCTCCACAAGAAAGCTGCTACTGACATAAATAGCGCTCCCGTACCCATCCAGCCCGCCAAGTTGCGGTAAGGCATCCCGAAGAAAGCCCCAAGTTCTTCAAACTCCCAAAAAGGTACTGAAGTTTGACTCATCGCCGGATCTAGTACAAAATCCCAAGCTGTTAGCAGCAAAGAACCAAGGGCGATCGCCCCGATTTGGCCCACCCAGTTGAGTTTGCCTTTACCGCCACCGACTCCAGCGCGAGCAATTATATAGGAAACCAGTCCGAGATAAAACCACGACAGCGGAATTGTAAACGGAACTAGCCCTGCAATTTTGTAGCCCAAACCGCTCAAGTAGTGATAGTTTCCGAAGGGAAAACCCGTACTCGTTCCCAACAACTCGCTACTTAAGGACAAAAACACAGAAGGCACCAAAAATGCCAGAGTTGCACCCAACCCCAACGTCCGATAGGCATAGATAGCAACCGCTGCTGCACCAAAAATGATATAAACTACTCCACCCCCAGCCATCCCCCATTGGAACAGAGTTTGTCCGGCGGGCGGTAAACTCATCACTAATTCAGGATTGGGTACAATCAGCAGCAGCCCTGCCAATCCAAAAGCCATTGACACGACGTGGGCTATCAAGCAAAAGCGCTCAGCCATCAAAAGTTGCTTCATGGGACTCCTCGAAAAAATATTAGATGCAGAAAGCATCCCCTAACAGTTTACAAATCTTTAACATCTTTAACAAAAAACCAAGACAAACTGGGAAAATCAGAATTTTCTGAATACACTGCGATCGCCCCAATCGCGAACCCGATTATACAGAATCCCCAGCCCAATTAAAAATCAGCAACTGGGAACCCAGCCCGGTCAACCGCAGAGCGATCGCCAGCGAAGTCAATGGCAGCTAGGAGTTGGCTTTCCCCGACGATCCAGAATTTTGCCAAATGCTGCTGTGCGATCGTCCCGCCCGCGGCCTGTCAAATCATGTCAGGTCGATCGACAACAATAAATAAGGTTCGTAGTGCGGACGACCGTCCGCCCTCATGCCCAAGACTTGCATTCGGCACAGATCAGTTTTTATTATGGTCATCAACCATAATATTTGAATTTCTGGTTTTCCCGAAGGGATTATTGGTAAAGCCGCCCCTCCAAATTTTTGGCATTAGTGCCAGATGTGGGTCAGGATTTAAAACCCTTAGAGCTTTTCTTTTTGTCCTGCGGTTTGGACTTTGACTTGTTAACTTCGCCTAAAGCTTGCTGAAATAAGTTGTTCAGGTGCAGGGGAACGCTGGCAATTTCCGGGAGTTCTGGTTCTAAGGGTTTTTTAAACTCTTGCAGTAAAGAATCTAAATCAGTCTCGATCGCAAAATCAGTCCGCTGCAACACAGTTTGCAAAATTTGTTCTAATTTCGCTGGATTAACTTTCGCTAACCGCTGCCAAATCCAGGCATTAATTGCAGCATCTTCAAGATAGCTGCGAACCAACTTTTCGTAACCTGGAATGGTTGAAAAGTCCTCTGCTGCCAGCATTTCGGTAAATTGAGCGTAGGTAGACAAAAAAGTTTGCCCCCAGCGAGGATGAGAAAGTGCTGTCACCTTTTCGGCTTTTTTGAAGCGATCGGGCAATTCGACTTTCGGCGTTACCATTTTTGAACTAGCATTGCTGTCGAGCATTACCTCAACGGCTTTAGCATCCGCGCCTGCTGCTGCGATGGCCGCGGCTTTGACCTCTTCTCGATCGACTCCAGCATCTTCAACCATATCCGCCAGAGATTTAGTTTCATCAACGCCGATCTCAGCTAGGTGTTTTTTAGTGATTACTTCCTGAAATTCAGCCAACTTTTTATTCAGGTGATATCCCGATAGCGTCACTTCATCGCTGCCAAAAAATTCGGTAAAATCTTCATCGTACTTTTCTACCGACTTCCAAGCTTGTTCTAACAGTTCCGGCGCGTCGCTGTACAGGTTATTTTTGTAATTTTGCTTGAAATTGCCGATCGCCACAGCCAACTTCGGCTTGCCCAATTTCCCCATCCCAATCGCAGGGCCCGAGAGTATCCACCAGTCATCGGTGAGGGGCGCAATCCGAGCCCGCAAGATTTCTCCTAACTTTAAGCGAGACATTTGTTCGAGGAAATTAGCGCTGTTGGGCTTGACAGCGTAGTGCTTTGCCGTCAGCCAGTTCATCAGTTCCAAGCTGTCGGGGGAAATTTGAGTAATCTCAAACAACGCAGGGAAGCTTCTGTGCTGCCAACTTTCTAGCAAACCGAGCTCGCTCTGGGTTAAATCCGGCTGACTTTCGATAAAAATGTCGATCGGCGTTTTATCTCCGACTTTACCTTCAACGGTAAAACTGTCAATCACTTGATTTTGCTGAGCAATATCATAGCGTTCGCCAGTCGATCTAGCTGCTGCAAAAGCTTCCAAAGCTACTGCTAAATCTCCTTCAGCATCCATCACAAAGTCAATTAAATTTTGCTTGAGCGTCCAAGCTTTTTCCAACATTTCATCCACAAGTAATACCGATTTTGAATGAGAGGATTTAGATTAACAATTATGGGACTCGATTGCGAACAATCGCCCAGATTGCGAAAAATCGCAGAAATATGCGATCGATGCCTGGTATCGTGTCCGATCGATTGCCATCACAAAACGATTCGTTGAATTGCGTACAAGAGTACCAACTCTGGGAGCGGACTAAAGCCCGCACTACGAACTTTAGGAGCGGACTAAAGTCCACACTACGAACGAATCTTAGATTTGTCAATCGATCCGAATACGATATGAGTCCTGAATTAGTTTAATTTTATGGCTAATAGTCAACAAAAAAGCGCCAATTTCCAACTCTGCTGTTAATATTTTTTTGGGCCATCCCAGTCGGAAAACCCGCCCTGGAAAAATTTTGCTGACAAATGGGATTTCAACGCAGCATAAAAATACCCCTCCCGCTCTAGAGAGCAGCTAAAAATCCCCTATAAATTTGCTAAACTCGCGTTGAAAATAGTTTTTAATTTCAATGTTATCTTGCACCTGTGGCAAAAACCGGGAATAGAACCGAAAATCTAGTATCACAATCTGTATCTCTGGTTCAAAAACCCGGTTTTTATCAGTTGAAAAACCTGGAGCGATCGAGTTTACGTGCATCTAAGACTGAAAAATACTTGCTGACTCGCAAACAACGGATACCGCGCCCCCGACGCTCCAGAGTAAATCTCCCAAAATTTTAGATTTTAGTTCAAGATTCCAGATTCACTGCGCTGCAAGTCAATCTCAAATCCCACATCTAAAATCTAAAATCGATTGTGTTAGCGGCCGTCTTTGTCAATGTCGCCGGGAACAGCGCGTTCCACCCGATCCCAAGCGTCGCGCGTGGCGTGCTTAGCCTTTTCCCACTGTAGGTTCGACTTACCGCGATTTGTTTCGTAGTCGCGCTGCAAATCGTTTTCGATGTCGCTATAGCTTTTACCAGTACCGCCGTAACGGCTGTAACCCTCGTAGCCAGTGCGGTATGCAGGTTGATAGTCGTCGTAAGTAGCGTTCGTGTCCGCGTAAGAACGGGTGCTGTAGTTGTTTTGCCAGTAAGTATCTTCTACTGTAGGGTCGATCGACTCTGCGACACCTTTACCCGCCAAACCGCCACCAAATGCGCCCACAACTGCGCCCACAACTGCGCCCACAGGCCCGCCGATCGCACCGCCGATCGCAGCACCCGCAGCACCCGCACTCGCGGCACCGATACCGGTTCCCACTGGATGAGCTCCTGTTTCCCCAGAAATCGGGTCTAGGTTAGCATCTGTTCCCTTCACTGTTTCTTTATCGTTGCTCATGATATTTTTTTCCTTTTATTTAACTGAATCTATGATTAAATCTACCTTTTAAACTTCTATTTATTCATCTTCCTTTGGGATGAATCTGCTAGCTTAAAAAGCCTGGTCAGCGCCACTAAAAAACTGGTTTGGACGGAAGAACTAAGTCGTTTAACAAGTTACTAAAACAACCTAGGGTGCGCGACAGCACACCCTAGGTCGTTAGGTTCAAGCGAGTTAAGAACGACGATCTATTGTGTTCTCACCAAAGCTCCGTATTTACCAGCAACTTGAATTAGATAGAAAATTGTTAATTTATTATTGACCCGTGACCTTTTCGATCAGCTCTTCAGCTTTTTGAACAATGTTTTCTTGCGGGTGCTCTTCGTTGTATTCCTTTAGACTTTCATCATAAACCTTCTCGACCTTTGCAGGATTTTGAGCTGTGTTGACGAGATCTTCGTAAGCTGCTTGGGGATTGAGATCCTCAAATTTTTCTGCAGGGTCAGTAATTTTACCTGACTGCTGCGCCTGACTGCTGTATTGACCTGCTGCGTAAGCCGGCTGATTGGGTGCTAGCGCCATACCTGCTAAACCAATGAAAGCCAGCGTACAGATCAGCAAAATGCTTTGACTCAATGTTTGCCCGAGAGCTTTTAAAACCCGCTTCATATCGACATCTCCTGGTATTTTTTCGCAAAAACTATGGTGTTTGTTGTCCCGATCGGGCGATCGCGCGTCCAAAACCTTGGTTAAAGTGCAATCTTTGTTGCAGCTACCGTGTGTCGATCGATCCAAAAGGGCTATTTCTGGTGATGTGCAATATCTTAAACTCCTGCTTGCTACAATTACTTCTACCAAAAGATAGATTAGTTAAACAAGCAAAACTCATCTAGTGTGAGGGCCCGCAATTGGGCAAAACACTCAATCTAGCGGTTATCCTACAATTATTATTGCAAACCCTCACTCTTCTCTCCTCTTCCTAGCGCTTACGCGCCGCTTCGCGTACTGCGTTCTTTGCGTCTTCGCGGTTCGTCAAAAACAGCCCGTTCACCACACATCTAAAATTGCCCTCAAAACCCGAACAAACTACACACACACCTGCTCTATGTTGAGGTTTCGACTCTGCATAGCTCTTTCAAATAGTTCGGTAGAAAGAGCTTGTTCCACCGACCAAACGCCAGGTTTTGCCAGTTTGCCTTCTAACATCAATTGAGCGATGCTGCCAGTACCGATACCCGTAGCTGTAGCAGCATTTGGGTGTAGTGCTGTCGATCGAACTTTAGCCGGTTTACCGTTTTTGAGGCCGGTCACTTGCGATCGCACAGCCACACCCACACCGCTAAAATTATTGCTAACAGCAGTCATCCCGTAACTGACATAGGACAAAAATTCAATCACCGAAGGATTTTTCAGCCAGCTATCGGGCCAGTATTTGGCAACAAACCAAGTCAGGTGATTGTAAATATCTGGAGACGTGCCGAATTTAGTAACAACTGTTTTTACTGGGAAAGTTTCGGGCAAAGTAATTGCTTCCGGCATATCGAACCAGTAAACCCCTGTTTGGCCGTAGGGTTCGGGAAATTCTATCGTTTCGCGATCGGTGTATGGCTTAATCTGCTGCATTTTGCCATCAATCAAAGCCTCAAAAGGAGTTTGTAAACCTAAGAAAGTAGTCCGCATCACCGTGACACCAGCACCGCCAGAACCACCGACAACGTAACTCAAATGCACCTGTTCGGCTGTATCTAATTTCTCGATATCTCGGCGTACCATGCTATTAGAAACTCCCGGAAAAATTCCCGTGTTAATAATCGCTGTCACCCCAGTATTCTTAGCTGTTTCGCGCAATTCTAAAGCTCTGCGAGTAAAACTGCGGCTGTCGCTGACATCAGCATAATTAACACCAGCTTCGATGCAAGTTTTCAATACGCTAGCATCTCGGTAGTGAAATGGCCCGGCACAGTGAACGACGAGGTTAGAGGATGAAACAGCTTGTTGCAAAGCGGCGCTGTCTGCTAAATCTAAAGCTAAATAGCGCGATCGATCCGGCGGCAACTCTGGTGGAAGAGAGCCATTAGGGTCGCGTCCGGTAATAGTAATTTCTGCGTCGGTGTGGGTAACAAGGTCTTGGGCAACGCTGCTGCCAATTCGGCCCCGCCCGCCGACAATCAAAACTCGGTTTGTCATCGCTAAAAATAGGGTAACGCTAATATTATTTTCTCATTGTTTGAGTCATATTTTCCATCTGCACAAAGGATGAATTTTTGATAAACAGTCGATCGTTGATAGTTGACAGTGACAGTTGGTAGGGGCCGGTGCCTGTGAGTGTCAGCCAGTTTTGAAAGAGCGCGAACCAGCTCCAAGTTTGGCAAAAAATGCTCCCGATTTAGAGAAGGTGTTAAGTTCGATCGCCCTTCGTTTTCCCTTGATGCGTCATCATGCTGAAGAAATTATCTCGCAATAATTATTCTGGAAAATCACTAACTTTATCAGCTCGGAGGAATAATATATTTCCAAGAGGTAACTCTCACTTTTTCTAGCCCTATGCTTTTAGCAATTTCCAAAACTCGATCGTAATCTTTTGCTTCCACGTAGCTTTTAGCCAGATGCTCCAATGCGACATATTTGATTGATTCATCAGTTGCAGAGCGAGCAAATTTGATAATTTTATCGGAATTATTTTCGGTATTTGCATATTGATAAATAATCGACCTTAACAACGCTCTTTGGTCAAATTCGTTCTCTAAGGTTTTAGTAATTGCTATAATTCTATCGCATTCTAATTCTTGGGAGACCATCAATTCCGCGATTACCGCTAATGGATCGTCACCGGCAGAAATAGAAGCTGGAGCCATTTTAATAATCGACTCAAATTGTCCTAGTTCAGCATAGCGGTAAGCAATTGCCCATAACGCTTCGTCTTTGTGATATTCGTTCTCTAAATTTTCTGCAAATTCAAGTGCTTTGTCAAATTGCCCCGCTTTAGCATAACCGCCAGCTATATCGCTCATTGCCTCCCATTTCCAATCATTCTCATCCTCATCATCTGGATCTTTTATCATTCCTGCAATTTCCTTGGCCTGTTCAAATTGTCCGGATGCGACATAATTTTTGACAATTTGAATTAAGGGTGAGTTTTTCCAATCATTATCTATGGTTGCAACAATTTTCAAGGCTGCATCCGATTGTCCGGCTTTTGCATATTCATCAGCGATCCAAGCTAGAGCTAATTCTTTTTCCTCATTGTCTATTATTATTTCAGCAATCTGGATGGCTCGATCGAATTGCCCTATTTTAGCATATTTTCTGGCGAGCCGATTTAAAATCCAGGCTTTGTCACGGTCATTTTCTACCAGTTGGGCAATCTCAAAAGCTGTATCTAGCTGTCCTAAATTTTCCTGGACATAGTAGGAAAGATGAGTTAACATCCAAGCTGGCTCTCGATCGTTTTTTATGACCCCAGCAATTCGGATAATCTGAGTCAATATCTCAGCAGCTTTGTTGGTTTGTTCTGCCTGACTGTAGCTGTAATAAATATCGATCGAAGCCCGAGCTTTATAATAGTTAATTTCTATTATTTGGGCAATACTGAGAGCCGAGTCAGCTTGTCCAGATGCTGCAACTTGAGACGCGATCGCACTTAACGCACAAGCTTGAAAATCCTCATCTTCTATGCCTCGTGCCACCCGAACAGCAGAGCCGTAGTTTTCTACTTTAGCATAACTGCGGAGGAACAAATCTAACACTTGCTCTCTTACAGAAAATGAGGTTTTAGGCAAAGCTTTAGGAATGTTATTTGGGAATGCTTGGGCTATCTGAAAAGCTCTAGCAAAATTTTCTTCGGCTCGATCGATTTCTGCCAATTTGAGATGACTGTCGCCGATTTCAACCAACTCCAGAGCCTGAAAACGATCTTTTAAAAGTTGGGATGACATTACCTGGACTTCCTCTTGATTTGCTAACTATACAAAGTCATAAATAGGGACTTCCAGCGTGCGACTTGGCTGTTTTCCTTTCCAGATGATTTGCTGTAGTCGCTCTACAGTTTCTGGTGAGAAAAAACGCTCTCCTGTTTCTACACACAATCGGGCTGGCACATTTTCAATAATGATAAAATTTCCATCCATTTCAAGAGTATAGTTAACTCTTTGTTCAATCATGGTTTCTTTCCAGACTTCATTGCTCATTTTGAGTTCTCCTAACTTTGAAATTCATCCACAGTTCAGCGCTCGGTTCGTATAGGGTAATAATTTTTATCAAAGGGCGGGATGGATAACTACACTGGATGTGCAAAGGTCGAGCTGCTAGGGTAAAACCCTGTATCAGGCAGCTTGGACCATATTTGTCGTCTGGATAATCTTCGATAACTTCACCGCTTGAAATAGCGTCGCGCAGTTCTTGCACCGCGATCTGGCGGATGATGCTTTGATTGAGAGCGTGCTGTGAGAACTCAAACTGGCTTTGAACAATTTTATTGCGGATTTCTTCAATCATTACCAGGGTGCATAACAGCTTACGGATTTCCTTTTGATCTAAAACTTAACATTTAATTATACATAAAATCACCCTATTTTTCAACTAAGCTTACCAAAAACAGTCAATCAATAAGGGCGGGGAATGCCCGCCCCCTTAGCTTCTAATTACTCCGAAACACCGACTTAGCCGTCGATTTCAAAGAATTAGCCGCATCCGCCAAAGTTTGCGCGATCGGCTGCTGCGAGTGCATGAAGACGCGAGCCGTATTGCGTCCCGGCATCCCCGAAATCGAGCCGCCAGGGTGCGTACCCGCACCAGTTAAAAACAAACCGTCGATCGGCGTTTTGTAATTGGCCAACTCCGGTAAAGGACGGAAAAATATCATCTGATCCAGCGTCATGTCAACGTGGTAATAATTCCCCTTCAGCGCCCCCAAACGCTCTCCCAATTCGGCCGGACTTTCCACGCGGCGGCCGATAATTGAGTTCTTGATATTCGGCGCGTATTCTGCTAATTTGTCAATGCAGCGATCGGCAACTTTGTTTTTCAGCTCATCCGTCCAACCCGTACCGTGCTGACCGGTTCCCTCAGCATTTTCGATTTGGTAAGGAGCAAAAAATTCAATCCAAGCCGTATGGTGTCCGGGAGGAGCCATCGACGGGTCTCTTACGGTAGGAAACACGACATACATCGACGGATCGGAATCGGGGATTTTGCCGATCGCAGGCTGAGTATGAGCAATTTCCACGTGTTTCACCGAGTCAGCAATCAACACAGAACCCATCAAATATTCATCTCGGTGATTCCAGCGATCGAATTTAGGTACTTCATTGAGAGCTAAATCAATTTTCAGAATTGTCTCGTTGTTATTGACAATTTTGCGCTCCAATCTTTCCCGCAAATTCGGGTCAGCAGCATCAACATCGCTGTCATCCATTAAGTGCAGAAACAGACGCTTAGCATCAATATTAGAAATGACGCCTTTAGTAGCTCGATATTCGGTGCCGCCTGCAACTCGAACTCCCACCGCGCGGCCATTATCAACTAATATTTTCTCAACGTGCTGGTCGGTAAGTATAACACCCGCATAGGTTTTGACTAAATTGACGAGCGCTTGCACCAATGCACCCGTTCCCCCGCGAGGCCTCGCCATGCCGGGATTGTGGCGCATGGCCATCATAATTGCACCGATCGCAATGGTTTTTTGCGAAGGAGGCGCGCCCAATTCTGAAGCGAGTCTCGCTAAGGGTGCTTTCAGAAATTCCTCATCAAACCACTCGTTGAGAATGTCCTCAGCGCTGGTAATCATCGTGCGAATAAAGTCCAGCGTTTTGTCGGGGGAACCGATGACTGAAAATAAGTCTTTGAGTTTGGCAATATCGTAGTTGCCGGCAATATCTATAATAGATTTTGGTGGCGCATTGAACATCGGGATCATTGCACTTAAAGCGCGCTGCCAAAAATCTGTATATTCGGCATATTTTTTCGCGTCGCGCTCGTTGTAGCGGGCAATTTCTGCACAAGTTTTTTCGACGGAAGTGTGTGCTAAGAAATATTTGCCGTCTGGATGCGGACAAAAAACGACTGGATCGCAGTAAAGATATTCTAAACCGTATTTTTCCAGTTCTAATTCTTCTACGACTGGCCCTAGATGGATAAATTCGTGGTCGATCGCGCACAAATTGAATTTAAAATCGGGTAATTCGGGAATCGCAGCTTCGGTAGTCGCCGCGCCGCCGGGAACCGAACGTTTTTCTAACAAAAGGACTGTATATCCGGCTTTGAGGAGATAAGAGGCACAGACAAGTCCGTTGTGACCCGCTCCGATGATAATTACATCATAGGTTTGCATAAATGAAGCTCTGGGGATAGGATATTTTGTTTGATTTTACAAATGTTAACAAGTTGGCAGTCTCTATCAATAGAAATAGATTCATCTTCAGAGATTAGTTTTAGTATCTTACAAAAGATGGAGGTTTTATTAAATGCTGTCGTGCGATCGCCTGCTTGTTTCTTGAATTGACCGATCAATTGTTTGCTTTCAAGTGTCAATTGTTGAACCTTCGATCGCTCCTGCCAACTAGCCCCTGCATCATACCACAGATTTTGGAATTTACTTGCGTCACACAAAAAATTAATTATCAGTACGATTTCCCAAATAAACTCTTGTTTTGTAAACTAATGAAACAAAGCCTCGATCGCCGCAGTGAGCTTGATAAAGCTCGGTTAAATCCGAGATGATTTTCTGCAAGTGAGGCCCGGAGTTGGGAATGTACGACGCGCTTTTGGCCCGCCCGATCAAACCTGCTAAATCTACATTTTGTCTGTGAGCAAATTCGATCGCGCGCACGTCACTAAAATCTGGACTCGCAAGCAATGGCTCGATCGCGCGAGCTCGCTTTTCGGCAGGATGGCTGTTAGAAGCGCTTTTAACAATTTGAGTGTAACCTAGTGTCAGCGCATCCGCGCGATCGCGCAAATTCCAAACTACAGCCAACCTTCCCGACGGCTTGAGAATTCGCCGAAATTCTGGTAAGCTTAAAACAGGATTAAACCAATGAAAAGACTGGAAACACGAGACTAAATCGAGGGATGAGTCGGGCAAATTAGTAGCTTCAGAAGTTCCTTCTCTAAACTCTACCCGCTCGTGAGGTGCAGCCGCTTGTCTCATTTCGGCATTAGGCTCGATCGCTAATACTCGAACACCTCTTTCTGCTAAATGACGCGAAGAAATCCCCGTACCTGCACCGATATCGGCTGCTGTTAATTGCGAAGATTCCCCAAGTCCATCTAAAATCGCCTCAATCGCAGCGGCTGGATAAGTCGGGCGGTATTTGACATAATCGGCGGCGCGATCGGAAAATCGACCTAGCGGATTCATCTCGTATAGCGCAGGTTTAGAATCATTTGAATTCATAGTTGGCAGTTGGCAGTTGGCAGTTGTCAGTTGGCAGTTGGCAGTTGGCAGTTGTCAGTAGTTAGTTGTCAGTTGGCAGTTGGCAGTTGGCAGTTGTCAGTAGTTAGTTGTCAGTAGTTAGTAGACATTTTAACTAATGACTAAGGAATGAAAATTTAATAACTTAAGCAATTGCTCGATACTTTCGCTCTGTCTGGTAATGCAGATAGGCGAGGAAGAGCCTCCTTTTATCTGCTAACTTACAGGATAGAGGACTGTAGGAGGTGTTTAAGTTATTAAGTTTTAGATCCTAATTATAAATCAATACGGTTTACTTAAAATCCTCTTAATAGAGCAACGAAGCAATCGCAGTATTATTTGGTTTTCAGAATATTTTAGCACATGGATCGTCTTAACTAAACCGTATTGGATGACAAGTTAGTTTGCGAGATTAAAAACTAGCTTGTCTAATGACTAATGACTAATAACTAATGACTAATGACTAATGACCAATGACTAATGACCAATGACTAATGACTAATGACCAATGACTAATGACCAATGACCAATGACTAATGACTAATGACTACTGACTAATTATTTGAGTTCATTGAGGGCAGCCTCGGCTTTTTGGGCGCCATCATTGTTTCCTTGCTGGCGGTAAGTGTCTAGAGCTTGTTGGAAAGCTTGAATTGCTTCGGATGTGCGATCGCGCGCTTTGAGTGCTTGACCCATATCGTAATAAGCTTCTGCTCTGTTTGGATCGATCTGGATCACTCGCCTAAAAGTGATAATCGCTCCTACAAAATCTTGTTTTTGGATTTGAATTTCCCCGATCGCCACGTATGCTTCAACTAAATTCGGGCGCACGTCAATCGCCCGCTTATAAGCTACCACGGCTCCGTCTAAGTCGTTTTGAGATCTGAGAAGTTCGGCGATTTCTACTTGCACTTCGGGATTTCGTGGCTCTAGTTTGGCTGCTTCTTCAAAAGCTGCTAGTCCTTCGGAAGTGTTGCCGTTCCGCAGCAAAGCACTACCTAATTTTAACTGGATGCTGGACTGTTTGGGAGCGAGTTTGGCTGCTTCTTCGAGCACGGTGACAGCACTGGCAAAATTTCCCTGCTGGATCAATACTAAACCCATTGAAGAATAAGCTTGCCAATTTTTCGGATCGAGGGCGATCGCCTCTTGGTATGCTTTAAATGAACCGCTGTAATCTTTTTGCTGAAAAAGTACCACTCCCAGACCGATGCGGGCGTTGACATTTTTGCGATCGAGCGCAGTGGCGCGGCGGTAAGCGGAGGCTGCTGCGGGATAGTTTTGTAGGTTCGCCATAGCATATCCTAGGGCGTATTGAAAATCAGCATTTTTGGGTTCGAGACCGATCGCCTGTTGGTAAAATTCTACAGAGGCTTGATAGTTGCCTTGACGCGCTTCTAAATAGCCAATACCGGAAAAAATGCGCGGGTTTTCGGCATCTAAACGCGCTGCTTGCTGATAAACGTCGATCGCCTTACTGTAATCTCCTGCATTTACCAACTCGCGTCCTTGTCGCAGCAGATCGTCTAAATTTGAATCGTTTTTAGGTTGAACTTGAACAGATGTTTCTGCTGATAGCGCTACCTGCGGCGCTGCGATCGCGAATCCCGCTACCAACAGCGTACTTAATACCAAGAGACTTTGTTTGTGGACGGCCATTTGTTTCAAAGAATGTGTGGAATAAAAGAGCGAGTTGCAGCCAGCTTGCTAGCGCTGAGCTGCAAGAAACGGATACAAACCACTGACGCTAGCGTCAGAGTATATCCCAAAATTTTAGAGTTTAGTTCAACCTCCGGTGATTCAAGGTGCTGGAGCGTCAATCCAAAATTCTTCAATTCTTTAATCGACGCTCCAGCTTAGGGTTTGGCTGGAATCTTGGAACGGCGAGATGTAGTAAATCTACAGAACTCGACTCACTCAAAATTTTCGCACTTGAGGGCAACTGATGATTGTAACAACAACTGATATCATCCAAGGAGCAGAAATTCAATCTTACTTGGGAATTGTAACTGCTGAGGTGGTCTACGGCACCAACGCCCTGCGAGATTTTTTCGCGGGGATTCGCGACATCATCGGCGGGCGCACCGGCAGTTATGAGGAAGTGTTTCTCAAAGGACAGCGAGATGCCCTCGCGGAACTGGAAAAACGGGCAGGGCGTCTCGGTGCTAATGCCGTCATCGGGGTGGAAGTTGATACTGGCACGATTAATGTAGACTCTTCGGGAGCTCTCCTGCTGATTACTGCCGTCGGAACGGCTGTAAGATTGCGTTAAGCAGCCTTTCCTCTATACGTCGGCGAACTTTGTTTAACTGGATAAAATAGTTATTCTTGAAATACTCCCCGGCGTAAACGCACGGGGATTCTTTACGCTTCACCGACTGATGCAACCGAAGTTGTCTTACTCTGTCTCTGCGTACATTTAGAGTCGTGGCGATTCCCCATCCCGACTTTCTCTATATTCTTAGCGGCATTTTCATCTCTATCCTGCTCGGTGTTGCAACTTAGACAAAGCACTGAGCGGATAGATAAATCAATTTTGCCCCACTTGAATCCACAATCCGAACACACTTGGCTAGTGGGTTCCCAGCGACTAATTACCTTAAACTCTCTACCAAGTTTCTCTGATTTAGCCTCGCAAAGCGTTCGGAATTCGTACCAGCCTTGCTGACTAATCGCTCTTGAAAGTTTCCGGTTCTTGACCATTCCTGACACATTCAAATCTTCCAAAATAATCACTTGGTTTTCGTTGACTATTTTGGTTGACAGTTTGTGGAGAAAATATGAGCGGGTGTCGGCAATTCCATTATGCAGTTTCGCAATTCTGATGCGAGTTACATTCCTTCTCCTAGAATCTTTGGGCTGATGGGCTAATTTGCGTTGTAGTTTGCGAACTTTTCGGTCTAGTTTTTTATAGCTAGGGCTTTCGACTTTTTCACCGTTACTCATTACTGCAAAAGTTTTAATTCCCAAATCAATCCCGATACTTGGGCTTTTAGCTTCGGATTGAATTGGTTTGACCTCTACAACAAAACTTAGAAAATAGCGGTTCGCACAGTCTTTGATTACCGTGACAGAGCTAGGTTCAGATGGCAATTCTCTAGACCAGACTGGGTTAACAATTCCAATCTTGGCTAAATAAACTCCATCACCTTTGAGGGAAAACCCTCCAACTCTAAAACGCGCCGATTGGCTGTTAGTTCGTTTTTTGAACTTAGGATATCCGACTTTACGTCCTTTTCTTTTCCCTTTGCAGGAGTTGAAGAAGTTCTTAAAAGCAACATCCAGGTCGGCAACCGACTGCTGTAATGGGACGCAGGACACATCTCCTAGCCAAGCTCTTTCCTCAGTATTTTTAGCCTGGGTAATTACGATTTTTTGCAAATCTACTGAACTCGGCTTTTTCTCGGACTGCTTACACAGAGCAAGCGCATCGTTCCAGACTACACGCACGCAGCCAAACAACTGAGCTAGGCTCTGTCGTTGTTGGTCGGTTGGGTAGAATCTGTAACGATATCGTGATTTCATAACTGTGCTAAAGTTGGTCTGCAACTAAATCATATCTTGGTTTGCCAAAAATGACAACCGACTATCGCCGAGAACGACATTCTGTTACAGAACTTAAGATCCACTTGGTCTGCGTGACAAAGTATCGTCGGCCTGTATTTACAAGTGAAAGTCTTGACTTGATTGAAAAATCATTTCGAGAGGTTGCCGAAAAAATGAATTTTCAGGTTCTAGAGTTTAACGGTGAAGGCAATCACGTTCATGCGCTGATTGAGTATCCGCCTAAACTTTCTGTTTCTCAAATAGTGAATGCGCTAAAAGGGGTGTCTAGCCGTCGATATGGGCAAGCCGGACACAAGAAACCACACAAGGAAGCTTTGTGGAGTCCCAGTTATTTCGCAGTTTCCGTAGGTGGTGCACCTCTAGAAGTCTTAAAGGAGTATATTAGGAATCAAGAAAAGCCGTCCTAAAAGGACGGGGCTTGTGTCCCATTTTCTTGGTCATCAGTCATCAGTCATTAGCTAATAGCTTCTGACTGATGGCTGATATCGTTTCCGGTTGCATCGGAATCATAAAATCGAGTCAACAGTTAACACTCAACCATTCAGTTTTTCGCCCCGCCCCTCAACAGTCAACACTCAACAGTTAACAGTCAACAGTCAACAGGAGTGAAACCGGAATTGATATGATGACTTTTTTGTTTCTTTCTTCAGACAGAGATTCTGGTTATTTCCCCAGGCAGATATAGTTTTTATCAATCTCAGCCAAAATCAATACATAAGTTCTAGATTCTTAAAAATAAAAACAGTTCAGAGGAAAAAAATATGTCCTACGTAAATAGACCTGCCGATAACGTTGTTACTGAACCGGTGGTGGTGAATTCAGTGATGGAATACCACGATCGAGTGCGGTGGGGCCCGATATTTTCTGGTTTGGTAATTGCGATCGCCACCCAACTGGTGTTAAGTGCATTGGGCGCGGCGATCGGCTTAAGCAACATCGCTAATTCAGGAGCACCGCGCACTATTGCCAGCAGCGTCGGTACTGGGGTAGGAATTTGGTCAATTATCAGTTTGCTAATTAGCTTAGGCGTTGGCGGCTGGGTAACAGCTCGCGCTTGCGGCCCGATGAACCGTAGCACGGCACTTTTGAACGGAGCAATTTTGTGGGCAACTACCTTAACAATTGGCTCTTGGCTGTTAGCAAACGGCGTGGCCGGTACTTTTGGCATAGTAGCTGCCAATGCCGGAGAAGTGATTAATCAAGCCCAGCAAGGTGTGGTCAATCTGCCGAACCAAGCGCCTAACGTATCGGCTCAAGATACTCGCAATATTGCAGAAAATGCCGCCAAAGCTGGCTGGTCATTTTTGTTCGGCTCCCTATTGGGTTTGGTTGCTTCAATGGCAGGGGCATCTGCAGGGGCGCGCACTCCCCGGAATTACTCGTAAGACAGAGTTCGGGAATTGGGAATCGGGCATCGGCCATTTCTCCTTCGCAGGCTCTACCCGTTGGTGATATCGTTTCCGGTAGCATCGTCAGGTGATTTAACCGCAGAGGGCGCAGAGAACACAGAGGAAGACAAGAGAGAGAGATGAATACAGAAGTATGAAGCGCGGATTTGATCTGACTCGATTTTGTAATTCCGATGCTACCGGATTTGATATGACAACTTAACACTAAAATCCATAATAAATGTCGGTTGTAGCTGAGTCTAGAACCCCCAAAATTCACCTTAACAAGCAGGGTGAATTTTCTCGTTCCCAGGTAGAACCGGGGAACGAGTAACGAGTATAATTTGGGCCTTCCTCACCCTACAAATTAGGCGGTAAAGTATTTAGCCGCTGGGTGATAGGTGATAATTGCAGTGGTGGATTGTTCGGGATAAAGCTGCTCGCTTTCATCCATGTACAAGTTTATCCGATCGCACTTTAGCAATTCCAGTTGCTTGTACTGATCCGCCATATTCGGACAAGCAGGATAGCCAAAACTGTACCGCGAACCGCGATATCTCTGCGCTAGCATATCCCGAATATTGTCCGGTTCTTCGCTACCAAAGCCCAATTCCCGCCGAATCCGCGCGTGAGTCCATTCTGCTATTGCTTCCGCCGTCTGCACCGCTAACCCGTGAAAGTAGAGATAATCGGTATATTGATTGTTAGCAAATAGCTTTTGCGCGTACTCTGTAGCAACTTCTCCCACCGTCGCTACTTGCATCGGAAATACATCGATTTTACCCGATTCTTTCGGTGCGAAGAAGTCGGCAATACACAGCCGGCGCGCCGATTTTTGGCGGGGAAACGTTAATGTTGCTGCGGGTGTCGATAAATCTTGCCCGTTACTCATAATTTCTGGATCGTACACATACAAAGAATTGCCTTCAGATTGACAGGGAAAATACCCGTAAATTGCTTGGGGATTCAATAGCTTTTCGGCAATAATTTTGTGTTTCCATTCCTCCAATATCGGATAAACTTTTTCCGCTAAGAAAGCATCGTATTCTTCCCGCGATTGATCTTTGGGCTTGCGGAACTGCCACTGTCCCGCCACTAATGCTTGCAAATCTAAGTGCCAGAAAATCTCCTCAAAGGGGATGTCTTCTCCCTGCAACAGTTTCGTTCCCCAGAAAGGAGGATTTGGGCGATCGATATCTGCAGCAACCGCTTCGGAACGCCTGGTATCAATCACCACCGGAATATCTGGTTTCCCAGCATCTTCTACAGCAGTTTCTGCCGAAATTTTAGCTGCTTTCACCGTCTTATTTTCTTGCCCTAATTCATCTAAAAATCCTTGCAAATCTTCCCAGTTACCAGCAGATTTGGCTGGCATGAGTTTCTCCATGAAATGCAAGTCAGAAAACGCATCTTTGCCGTAAATTACTTTACCTTTATACGTATTTTGGCAATCTTCATGCACAAACTTTGGAGTCAAAGCTGCACCCCCCAAAATCACGGGAACGGTGATTCCTTTCTGGTTGAATGCTTCCAGATTTTCTTTCATGAATGCGGTGGATTTCACTAGCAAACCGCTCATTGCAATACAGTCGGCTTTGTGCTTTTCGTAGGCTTCGATGATGTTGTCAACCGACTGTTTGATTCCCAAGTTAATCACTCGGTAGCCGTTGTTTGATAGGATAATATCAACCAAGTTTTTGCCGATGTCGTGAACGTCGCCTTTAACAGTCGCGATCAGGAATGTGCCTTTGGCATTATCCCCGGATTCTGACTTTTCCATGTACGGTTCTAAATAGGCAACGGCGGCTTTCATAGTTTCTGCTGACTGCAATACAAACGGTAGCTGCATTTGTCCCGAACCGAACAATTCTCCTACTACTTTCATGCCGTCTAGCAAGAAGGTATTGATAATGTGGAGGGGTGGATAGGTTTCTAATGCTTTGGCGAGTTGGATGTCGAGCCCAATTCGTTCGCCGTCGATGATGTGCTGCTTCAGGCGTTCTTCTACGGGGAGGTTTGCGTCTTCTGTCCGATCGCGCTTGGTAGTTTTGCCAGCAAACACCGTTGTTAGGTCGCCCAAGGGGTCGTAAACGCAAATTTCGCCGTCGAACTCCCTCTCGTCGTAAATCAGTTTACGGCAGATTTCCTGGTGTTTGGGGTCGATTTTGGCGATCGGCAAAATCTTGTTAGCGCTGATAATAGCCGAATCCATCCCCGCCTGCATCGCTTCGTGCAAAAACATGGAATTCAAAACTTGCCGCGCCGCCGGATTCAAGCCGAAGGAAATATTAGAAACTCCCAAAATTACGTGACAACCCGGCAATTCTTGGCGGATGCGGCGGATCGATTCGATGGTAGCTTTGCCGTTTTTTCGGTCTTCTTCAATCCCGGTGGAAATGGGCAAAGCTAAGGGGTCAAAAAAGATTTCCTCAGCGCTAATTCCGAAGGCGACGGCGGCGTTATAGGCGCGTTGGGCGATCGCAAATTTTTGGTCAGCAGTTCTAGCCATCCCATCTTCATCAATCGTCCCAATTACTATCCCTGCGCCGTATTTTTTTGCCAATTCCAAAACTTGATAAAAGCGCGGTTCTCCGTCTTCATAGTTAGTAGAATTCAGCAAACATTTGCCGCCGGCAACTTTTAACCCCGCTTCCATTTTTTCCCATTCGGTGGAATCCAACATTAAGGGCAGAGTTGCATTAGTCACCACGCGGGAAACTAATTGTTTCATGTCGCGCACGCCGTCGCGCCCGACATAATCAACGTTGACATCGAGAACGTGGGCACCTTCTCGCACTTGTTCCCTAGCCATTGCTACTAAACCGTCCCAATCTTCGGCGTTTAGCAAATCGCGGCATTTTTTGGAACCGCTGGCGTTGAGTTTTTCGCCGACAATTAAGAAAGAATTTTCTTGTTCGTAGGGTTGGGCGCTATAAATTGAAGCAGCGGCCGGTTCCCAAGAAAATTCGCGAATTTTTGGCGTGAGAGTTTCGCCAATTTCTGATAGTTGTTGGATGTGATCGTAGCGGGTGCCGCAGCAGCCGCCGATGACTTGCACGCCTAAGTCTTCGACGAAGCGCATCAAGGCCATTTTTAATTCTATTGGCGTGAGTTTGTAGTGCGCGTGGCCACCGATGTTTTCGGGTAAACCGGCGTTGGGAATGCAGGAAATTACGAAGGGCGAATGTTCGGAAAGGTATTTGACGTGTTCCGTCATGCGATCGGGCCCGGTGGCGCAGTTTAATCCTAAAATATCTATGGGATAGGGTTGCAAAATGGCGAGGGCGGCGCTGATGTCGGAACCGACTAACATCGTGCCGGTGGCTTCCATTGTGATTGATACCATTAATGGAATCCGCGCACCTTTTTTCTTAAATACTTCTTCAATAGCATTTAATGCTGATTTAATTTGCAGCACGTCTTGACAAGTTTCGACAAGAAATAAGTCAACGCCGCCGTCATAAAGTCCTTCTGCTTGTTCGGTAAAAGCGGCGGTTAGCGTGTCGAAATCAATGTGTCCTAAGGTTGGCAATTTGGTGCCTGGCCCGATCGATCCTGCGACAAATCTCGGTTTTTCTGGCGTGTCAAATTCGGCGGCGATTCCCTTGGCAAGTTCTGCCGCTGTTTTGTTAAGATAATATGCTTTGTCTGCTAAATCGTATTCGGCGAGCACGATGGAAGCAGCGCCGAAGGTGTCTGTTTCGATGACATCAGCGCCTGCTTCGAGGAATCCTCTGTGCACGGTGGCGACGGCTTCCGGTTTGGTGTGCACGAGATATTCGTTACAGCCTTCGTATTCTTTGCCGCCGAAGTCTTCTGCGGTGAGGTTTTGGACTTGCAGGTTGGTTCCCATGGCGCCGTCGAAGACGATGACTGGGCGCGAGGGGTGGTGGAGTCGATCGAGAAATCTGCTATTCATCGGCGGTAAAAAGACGTAGGTGCTATATGTTTACATTTTGATCTATTGTGCAATATTCTCAACAATTATGCCTATCTTGGGGAATTGCTGATGACTGAAGGATTTAATGTTAGTGACAATAGTTCGTAGGCGCAAGCCGGGGCGTAGCCATCGCACCTGTGATTTTACCGATCGCCCTAGATAATTCTCAAAATTTGGCTGCGGGCGATGCTGCGGGGGAAAAATTGGCCAGTGGCGAGGTTTTTTTTCGCTTAACTGTTGAGGATTTTTGCAAAAATGCGATCGAGATAATTAAACGAGTCATGCAAAAGGGCGATCGAATTATCTTACAGCAAGCCGGGGAAGACATCGCCACCATTGTTTTGGAAGAAGAGTTTCAAAAACTAGATTACCTGCTGGAAGAACTCAAACCGTCACAATTTTTCCCCGACGAAGAAGCCTATTATGAAGATAATGGAGCAATTCACGGCATCTACCCGGACGAACTTGTCAAGGACTTTGATAAAATTTTAGCAGATGTCAAGGAATTTGACGAATTGTTTGGTTTGTTGCCGACTGAGGAAATGGGAGAGAATATTGATATTTTCATATCTGTAGCTATTCTGATGTCTGTCGATCGATTTTGGGTGCCGGAGTACCTGATAGCTGAAAAAGCCAGACTAAAAATGGCATAATATCATCTCCGCTCAATTAGTTGCGATTCCTGTAGGAGTTCGCTTCGCCAATATTTATAAATAAAAAAAATAGATCCGGTAAACCCACCCCGATCGCTGCGGGCAGGCATTCTTGGCACTATCCTACATATTTGTACTGATTGAGGATTGCTATCACTAAATCGGCGCGAATATTTATCCTTGGCATCACGCAGGAGGCAGTTCGGCTTGAGGAGAAGCGTGCGATTGACATTTCATTGCACAGTGCTGTTTATTTGCGCCTTTTTACTTAGTGAGAACAGAAGTAATCAGAAAAATCTCAGGAGTGAAGTTCTCATATCGTTTCCGGTTGCATCGGAATAATAAAATCGAGTCAACAGTCAACAGTCAACAGTCAACAATCAACAATCACCTGACGGTGCAACCGGAATTGATAACACAACCAACCTTTGAATATTAAAAAATATTAAAAAATGTCATTATTTCTTTTTATTCCTTCTCTGTGAACCCCTTTTCGCTAGGTGCTTAATTTCACTTTCACCTCCTGCAACTTCTAATGTAGCGTCTACTTCTTCTATGATTTCTAAATCAACAACTTCAACACCGCCCTCGCTGATTGTTTCCGCTATCTCAACCTCCTCCAAATCCTGCTGATTTTCGATTAAATGCACCTCTAACCCAGCATCTATAATCGGCAAATCATCAATTTCTTGACTAATTTCAGCTTCTCCAATTCCATCCTCAATTTCCGCCGCCAAATCTTCCTCAATGGCTGGAATAATTTGAGTTGCTCTAATTTCCTTCTCTACAAGCTGCGCCGATAACTGCTGATTTTCCCTTAACAATTGTTCAATTTTAGTCGCTTGAATTCTCAGCTGTTCATTCAAAAGACGAATTTCTCGATTTTGCTGCTGAATCATATCTTCGCCCTCAGCAATCGTGCGATTCCTCTCTAATATCACCTCATTTCTCGTTTCTAATTCCAAAGCGCTCATAGCTGCTTTAATCACATTATAAAAATGCGGCTTAGAAACATCAATTTGTTTAGCATTATGGCGACTTTTTCCCAAAAGCCCAATCTTTTCGCCTTGCTTAACAGCTAACACAAAACCTTGATGATTTTTAATTTTTAATTCTTTGACAAAATCAACTTGAACTAAACTACAAATATATCTGTGACAGTCATAATAAAATTCTGCTTTCATAAAAAAGCACTCCTTTCTGCTACAGTGCCGAAGAATTATACCACGAAGAACGTTAAATCTAGAATAAAATTTTAAACGCTATGGTGCGCGCCGATCGCCCTACGATACTGTCCAATGTATGAAATGTCAAGAGTTGCTGCTATAATTCATCAAAAATAAAGAATGTATAGCCGATAATTGCCTTATTTACTGATATATGCCCTTGTCAATCCGTAACGATAATAAGCTGTTTCTAAATCAACTATTTCATCAACTTGAGGTGCTAATTCAAACAAGCTTAACTGAATTGGCAGCTCGTGGTTTTTTGCTTGGTTAAACTTGCTCAAAAGTCTTGCTTCTAAATCCTGGTGCGACTCTAAAGTTCCATCGGACAGAATGTGCTTAATTTGCAAATTAAATGCTTTGAGTTTGTGGCAAACTAAAATAGTGCGATGACAAGTTATCGGGTCTTTTTCGGCACACATTAAACTGATTTTATAATTGGCTGCGCCTTTGAGCAAGCGCTGAATTCCGGCGGAAAATAGAGGAGTTGCTGCTATGCGATCGTACAAAGCTTTACCCTCAGTATCATAACAGCTTAAATCTTCCGGTCTCGCACCTAACTCTTTGCCTAAAAAAACATATTGAATGCGGGCTGCTGACAAAAAAGCGGTAATTTCTGATTTATTGAAATGAGGTAAATAGCGGCTGAAAGGATGCGATCTCACGTCCGCAACCGCTGTTATTCCGTGTTTTTTCAGCAGCAAAAGAAACGATTCAATACTCTGATTGGAGTGTCCGATCGTAAATAATTCCATTGCTTCTATAGCGGTTCGATCGCGTTGTGAGGTATGCCCTGCGCGGGCCAATGCCCTGCGCGGGCCGGTTGGGCCGGTTTGGCCGACAGCACCTCATCTTTCTGATAAAGGCTCTATCTGACTATTCAGTTTTTGCGAGGGGGACGAGAGTTTGTTTGGCCCGATGGTTTCAACCTGTAGACTTCAAACTGTGGGTTTTTTCCCCAATTTTTGAATCCAAATTTGCAAACCCAGCAGCATCAAACCGACAGCCGCCAGTCCAAATACGCCCATACCCAAAGCCGTCATTCCCACTACCAAAGTTCGCACGGCGACACTAATTTTAAGCACAGCAATATTGCTGGACTGCACCGGCTTGCTAGCAAAACTTAGAGCGATCGACATAGTTAGCGAATACAAAGCAAAAGTTAACGCGCTTGCGATTAGGGAACCCGTTATGCACCGCAAAACTGTAGGCTGTCGCCCAGATGCGGGCGCTGCATCCCCAGCAGAATTTAGAGGTTGAGAAGTAGAATTTGGATTAGTTAAATCAGTCATGGCGATTTGAGATTTTAGATTCTTCGACTTCACTCAGAACAAGTATAAGATTTTAGATTTTTGGTGAATTAACCAAACTAAAATCCGTGTTTCATGCCATTTTATCAGTTCTTCTATCTCAATAGACTCTACGCAAAGTTAGATAGATCGGACTCGATCGCCCTAATTGGCCAATTAGGGCGATCGCGATCGCACCACCTGCGAGTTACACCCTCGCAATCGGCGGTTTTGTATCGTTTCCCTCCGAACAAATCCGAATCCCAGTATTGCTAAAATTTGCTACCCAAAAATCCAAATCGGGAGAAGCGATCGCACTTTTCACCCGTTCCACAATCTGCTGAGCCTGCTCTTGAGACTCGCAGAGTGCAAACACCGTCGGCCCGGAACCCGACATCATCGTTCCCAAAACCCCCGCCGACTCAAATGCTTCCCGCAACTGCAACACCTGCGGGTACACGGGTAAAGCCACTTTTTCTAAATCGTTGTGCAGCAATTGACCAATTTTCGATCGATCTTTTTGGGCGATCGCCCCCACCATCGGCCCCGAGTGCAGCCGTTCCCGGCGACAGTCCAAATCCTCCGATCCACAATAGGAACTACTGAACTGCTGGCGATAAGTTTGATACGACCATGCCGTAGAAATACTGAGATTGCGGTACTTCGCCAGCACCACAGAAAAACCTCCCAAATCCGGCAGTGGCGACAGTTTATCCCCGCGACCAGTTGCCAAAGCCGTACCTCCACCAATGCAAAAAGGCACATCCGAACCCAAAGTTCCCCCCAACTCTTGCAACTCCGACTGAGTGAGTCCCAATTGCCAAAGCAAATCCATCCCGACTAAAACCGCAGCCGCATTTGCAGAACCGCCGGCGAGCCCCGCCGCCACCGGAATCTGCTTGTGAATCGCAATCTCGACTCCGCCGTATTTTGCCAAAGCATCGGGGAATTGCTGCGCCAGCAAATCCGCCGCCCGGTAAGCCAAATTATTTTTGTCAGGAGGAACTTGCGGGTGATCGCAACGCACGCGAATCGTGTCGGTACCAATCGCGCGCAAGTCAATTCGATCGGCCAAATCTATGCTTTGAAGTACCATCGCCAGTTCGTGATATCCGTCGGGGCGATCGCCTATTATTTCCAAATACAGATTGATTTTTGCTGAAGCTAGGAGAGAATATGAACGCATAGGTAATTAAGCCGCAGGTGAAAGAAACACCTGGTTGAAATTAATTGATACCAGTCCGAGTCCATTTTCTCACAACTCAAAGGAAATATTATGCAGGATCGGCAGTCATTAGTTATTGGTCATTAGTCAGCAGTCATATCACGTCCGGTCGGTCTATCGAGCTAAAATTAGTTCGTAGTGCGGAATGCGAGTCCGATCCAAGTTGCGGACTCGCATTCCGCACTACGAACCAAACATTTTTGTTATTAATCTACCGAATATGATATCATTAGTGATTGGTCAGTGGTCATCCGAAAACAAATTATTGCTCAAATTTACCCATTGATCCACGCTCAAATCTTCAGCGCGAGATTGAGGATTTATCTGTAAATTTTCTAACAATTGAACGAGCTTATCTAAATCCACAGCCCCTTTCAAATTATTTCGCAGCATCTTGCGCTTGCTGCCAAATCCCAACTTCAATAAAGTCTCTAAATAGCGTGGATTAACAGCCGTAGTTTCTATCTGTCTAGGACGCAGCCGCACCACGGCAGAATCGACTTTTGGAGGCGGATAAAAATCTCTAGAAGGCACATCACAAACTAACTCGCATTCTGCTAAATATTGTACCCGCACCGACAAAGCGCCAAAAGCTGTAGAACCCGGTTTAGCGTAAAGTCTTTGGGCGACTTCTTTCTGCACTAACAGCACGATCGAATCAAAGGGTTTAGCAGCAGGCGCAGATATCGTTCCCAGCAGTTTTTGCAGGATCGGGCCGGTGATATTATAGGGAATGTTGGCAACAACTTTATTGGGATTTTGGAATTTTGGAAAGGCTGTTAGTTCAGCATCTAAGTTTATTTCCAAAAAATCGCCCTGTAGCAGTAAAAAGTTGTCGGTTTTGCCTAGTTGCTTGGCTAGTTTTAGGCACAAATCTCGATCGATCTCCACCGCAACAACAGACTCAGCCTCCGGCAGCAAGCGCCGAGTCAGAATCCCAGTGCCCGGCCCGATTTCCAGGACGCGAGAACCATCCAAATTCGCTGCTTTGACAATCCTATCTAAGGCTTTCTCGCTTTTGAGCCAATGTTGAGCAAACTGTTTCCGGGGTCTGGTCGATCGCATTTTTTGAATTGCTGGGAGAAATCTTAGCCTGTCATTTTATCACAACCTCATATTTTTTCCTCACCTACAGCCATGTTGATTTTTGTTAACATGGCTTGAATTAACCAAAAAACTTAGGCACTATAAAAGCAGCAACGATAAAAAATAAATTTATTTCTTCCCAATTACCAGCAGCACGACACGGAAGTCACGGATACACAGATAGCTATTTTTCCAAATAACCCATAACAACTAACCAATAACAAATAACCAAGAACCAATTAGCAATTCCCCAAAAATGAATTTCCAACGAGTATTTGGTACATTACCCAAAACCCAAGCCAGCGCGCCCGGAAGAGTAAACCTGCTGGGCGAACACACAGACTACAACGACGGATTTGTACTGCCGACGGCAATTCCCCAGCGCACAACAGTACAAATTGGCTTCAGCAGCGACGATCGCCACCATTTTTATTCAGCAGAATATGACGAACTCATAAATTTTTCAGACGACGATACCATACCGCAAACATTCGTAACTTATATCTGCGGCTGCCTCAGACTTTTAGAAAAAGAAGGATACAAAATACCGCCAATAAATCTTTACATTACCTCCAACGTGCCGATCGGCGCAGGTTTGTCCAGCAGCGCAGCCTTAGAAATAGCCACCCTCAGAGGAATGCGCGCTTTGCTCAACCTCCCCCTAGACGACGTGCGGCTAGCTCAAATCGGACAGCTAGCCGAAATCCGGTACGCCGGTTTGAACTGTGGCATCATGGATCAAATGGCATCGAGTTTAGCAGACACCAACACCATGCTATTTCTCGACACCCGCAGCCTCAAATACCGCCCGATACCTTTTCCTCCTGACACCGAAATTTTAGTAATTGACAGCGGCGAAAGCCACCAACTAGCAGCAGGAAGCGGCTACAACAAGCGGCGCGCTGAGTGCGAGGAATCCGCCCGAATATTGGGAGTTAAAGCTCTCAGAGATATCGCCGATCCCAAAGCAGTGGAAGTATTGCCCGAACCCCTCAGAAGGCGAGCTCGCCACGTCATTACCGAAAACAACCGGGTACTGCAAGCGGTAAAATCTTTGTCAGCAAAGCGTTTCGGCGAGTTAATGAATGCTTCCCACGCGAGTTTGCGCGACGACTGCGAAGTTTCAGTGCCCGCTGCAGACACGCTGGCGGCCATCTTGCAGTCAATCCCCCGAGTCTTCGGTGCAAGGCTGACGGGTGGAGGTTTTGGCGGTGCTTGCGTTGCGCTCGTCGAGACAGGTAAAACGGATGTTATCGCAGCAGAGGCGATCGATCGATACCAGCGTGCGGGTTACAGCGGCCGCGTTTTAGTTCCCGAAGTTAAACTTAATTATTAATAACCTCTTGCAAAAATAACTAGGGCAGGCTTTCCGGCCCATCCCACAAGAATTATTTTTTATTGTGGGGTGTCTCGCCTGCCCTATAAATTGATGAAAAAAACTTTTGCCAGAAATCTATTGTGGATGTTGTGAATCTTGGATTGTTGGTAAAACCCACCCCGGAGCGGAATTACAATTAATTTATCCGATGCGATCGCAATTATTACTTGCGGCCAGAAGATTGACCGGCCGTCGTAGCTATTTCCCCAGCTTCCATAAACTGCTTAAACCGGCGCAAATCGTCAGCAATTTGCTGTTCTGGGACTTCCCCAAATAGCTTAGCCGCTGCACCAGCAATCGCACCGCCCGGAGGGTTGTATTCGATCGCAACTTTGACCTCAGTACCGCGTCCTGCAGGTGCTGGTTGAAAGCGTACAAAACCCGAATTCTCAACATCCGCGCCTTCCACAGACACCCACGCAATTAATCGATTTTCTTCTTCGCGGACAATTTCTGCATCCCATTCTACACTATTGCCGATCGGCGCGCTGGCAATCCAGTGAGAACGCTTGTCATCTATTACCGTAACGTGTTTGAGATGCTTCATAAACCGAGGTAAATTTTCAAAATCGCGCCAGAAACGGTACAATTCATCAGCCGGTTTGTCGATCGTCACCGTCTTTTCAACTTTAATGCTTTGATTGGCATCTGCAGCCGACTGCAAACCCTCCGCAACCCCCAGCCCGCGCGCCGCCAAACCGCCACCGGCAACCGCCAGCAAAGCACCTCTCAAAGAACGCTGCGACAAACCAAACAACACCAGCGCCCCGCCACCAATTAACGAAGCCCAGCGTTCGGTATCGCCAGTGTTAGTTTGGTTTTCTTTGTCAGAATTTGCGATCGAATTAGAATCCATTGTTTTAAACCTCATCTATTAATCGAAAAATAGCTAAACGCCGCTAGTCGGGCAGTTCTGCGGCACGCTGCCCACCGTTGGGCTATCATTGAATAGTTTGAATTGCTTTCGCATTCAACAAATCTTCTTCCCCAATTCTGGATCGGCGTGGATTGCTTCACTGCTGAAACTTCTACGCTCAGGCATTTTGTTTTGACAAAACCCGATTCTTTAAAATCTATCTCTCTTTCCCGGGCTCCTGCGTCTGTCTAAAGTAGTTAAGTAGCTGGACAGAATTAATTTAATAAAATTTCACCTAAAAGTCTGTAAGCGTCCAAAGCCTTTTTGTAATTAATTTTTTCCGAACTTAGATAGTATGGTCTGTCAGACCCTTACATTTGCTCCGCTATTTCCAGCCAACAATCTGATGCACCATACTGTAACTCTTGCACTCACGCACAAATCATCTAAAATTATCTGCGTCAATCGATGTTGCATCTGCCTTTCATCTGCGGTTTATGTATTGAACGAAAACTTATGAAGAAGTCTACTACTGATTTGAGACAAAGTTTAGATACAAACCTAAAATTAGGGGTGAGTCCATTTCACTAACCCCTACAAACTTTCTGCGGATTTCACTCTATCCATTAAAGGAAAAATTCCCCAAAACAGCAGCGCAATTGCTCCTAAATATACTTATCGATGCCCATCGTCAAAATCATTAATACTCCTAGAATGTGACCGGCGCTCATTGATGCCAAAAATGCGGGAACACTAACATTGTTAAACAGAGACGGGAAGGGCAAAGGCATTTTAGGGCCGACGTGGGGATGCCAAATTACGCGGCTCAGAACTAGCAATGCTAAAATATTGCAAACAAACATCACTATCGGCTTTTGCCAGTTTCCTGATGCTGTGTCAGTCAGAGCTGATTCTACTACTGCCAGTAAATTTGAGTCGATCATCGTTGATGCTCCTATTTTTCCTATACAATCAGAGGTTATCGATGAAATTTCTTGCCAAAAATACAGCAGGGGCGATCGCATCTCAGGAATAAATATCTGTTTTGCTCTTAATATTCGCTGCGCCAGCGATCGCGCCCCAACTGCAATCATCAAGTCACAGCAATAAATCTTTATAATGCCAGTCAAAAGTAACGCAAGCTACAAACGAACTAAATTATACTCGCTGCTATTTGTAACTTTTAGCCGGTCTGGCAGTTGTGGCATTTACTCATACTGCCAGACCGGAAACAATGCTCGTTATTAGCGAGCAATATAGGTAGGCAGAAAGTGAAGGATGTCGCGTAGAACGCTATATCCAGCCAAGTCCCAGAGCAAATAAGCTAAGAAGCCTATCATCGCTAAGCGGCCGTTCCAAAGTTCTGCTTGCGGGTTGAAGCCAAACAAAAAGGCATTGCGATCTTTGCCGTTGTAAGCATTAGTGGTTGTAGGTACGTTAGTAGGACGAGTTTCCATGTTTTTACATTCCTTAACAATGTTTCGCTTATCATAGTAGCGACCTAATTTTTAGTTTGCTATCTGTCTCTAGGCTCAAGATACACACAAGTCTAAAGGAGGATTCTGAAACACAAAAATATGTGTTAAGTTTTGTTAACGTTTTTTTTTAGCGATCGCCTGTATCAGCAGATACAAAAGACAAGTACAAGTTGAGACTGCTGTTGTCAAAGGAAGTGTCTCATGGCAGGAATGGTAAATTTAAACTTCAAACCACAACACGATCGCCCGGAGTTAAGTAAAATATAAGATTCACAGAGCGCGAGGGAGAAACAGTTATCGAAACCATCTACGGCAATCTTCAAGGTTTAAAGTCCAGCCAGCTCAAGCAACTCGAAAAGCTTTACCACCAGCGACTACCGGGCGATCGCATCACCACGGCAGAATTCGCCCAGCGCGTCGCAGCCATCAGCACCGAAATCGACAAACCAATCTGCACCTACATCAACCGTCGCGGACAAGTAATTCGCGTCGGCGTAGGTACACCCCGCCAAACCCAAATTTCGCCCCTAGAATTGCCCCGATACGGCGGAGGTCGCCTCAGCGGCATTCGCTGCATCGCCACCCACCTGAAGCCAGAAACCCCAAGCGAAGCAGCTCTCACAGCAATGGCAATTCAGCGCCTAGATGCCCTAGTGTGGCTGACGCTGACCGGCGGAGGATTTCAGCGTCGCGGCGGCGGTGCGACAGGTTACATCCAAGAAACTTATCTCGTTCACCTGATACCTCAAGGAGACCGACCAAATTTTGAGTTTTCCGTGTTAAGCGCTCAGTTACAAAAATCTGCAACTGATGAAACTGATGAAACTGATGAAATAGAAGAGTCTTCAGTTCAAAACTCACCAATCAAAACTCAACACTTTCCCTGGACAATCTCAGAACCGCTGAATTTGGACGACCTCGCAGACCAAGATTTTCAGGAGTTGGTGGAAGGACTCGAAGCAGAGTTTCAAGCAGAGTTTGTCGCCAAGCAGGTAGATGCAGACCAAGACAAAGTTCTGCTGGTAGGTGTAATGACTCAGCAGATGACTCTGCTGGATTTTGAGGACGGACTCGCAGAAATAACGCGGCTGGTGGAAAGCGCCGGGGGTCAAGTTCTGCAAACAGTGCGCCAAAAACGATCGCGCCCCCATCCTCAGACAGTCGTTGGCGAAGGCAAAGTTCAAGAAATTGCTCTCACCGCTCAGACGGTTAGCGCTAACCTCGTGGTATTCGATCGCGACCTGGCACCCGCACAAATACGTAACCTAGAAACTCTTCTCGGCATTCGCGTAGTCGATCGCACGGAGGTAATTCTGGACATTTTCGCCCAAAGAGCGCGATCGAGCGAAGGTAAATTGCAAGTCGAACTCGCTCAACTACAATACACCCTGCCCCGACTCAGAGGGATCGGTCAGGCCATGTCAAAGCAGGGCGGTGGCATCGGTACCAGAGGCCCTGGGGAAACTAAACTAGAAACCGAACGGCGGACGATCGCCAAACGCATTACTCGATTGCAGCAAGAAGTAAATCAACTCCTCGCTCACCGCTTCCGGCTGCGGCAGAACCGGCACCACAATGACGTACCCTCAGTCGCCATCGTCGGCTACACAAACGCCGGTAAATCGACTCTGCTCAACCTGCTCACCAATTCCGAGGTCTACGCCGCCGACCAGTTATTTGCCACCCTCGACCCCACCACCCGCAAGCTGACAATTCCTAGCGCCGAGGGCAGGGAACTTTTGTCGCTCGTCCTCACAGACACAGTGGGCTTTATTCGCGAACTGCCCCCCTCACTGATCGACGCTTTTCGGGCTACCCTCGAAGAAGTCACAGACGCCGACGCTTTACTGCACCTCGTCGATCTCTCCCATCCCGCATGGCAAAACCAAATTCGATCGGTCATGAATATTTTGACAGATATGCCCGTAACTCCCGGGCCTGCTCTTGTAGTTTTCAACAAAATCGATGCCGTAGATGAAGATAGACTCGCTCTGGCACGAGAAGAGTTTCCTCAAGCCGTATTTATTTCGGCCGCCAAAGGTCTCGGATTGGAAACTCTGCGCGATCGATTAGCGCAACTCATTGAATACGCCCTCTATCCTCGGTAAATACTTAAATATTCCTTTTAAGTAGTTGACAGTCCCGAATACACGTACATATACTGAGGACAGTTGCTATCGCAGCATGAGACGATAAAAGAGTAGTCAGATTGTGCATTGCCAAGTACGATAAAGCAGAGCTAGTTTGCGAGGAGTTAAATAATTAATTTCAGGAGGTGGCGGTACTGGTAACAACACTCTTTGTTAATGACTGTAACTGCTGGTGGTGGAGATGTTGCCAGAAGATGTTGCTCGATCGCTTCCTACAAAGCACTAAGTAACCTAGTGCCAACCACGAAGTTCTCGACCTCAAGGTGTAAGAAAATAAGATTATTAAAGTGTTTGGGCGACCTCCCCAAGCGCTATACTATACTATACGGGCGCGACAAAAGCATCCATCTATTGTAATAACTCTAAAATCCTTACCAACCCCGCAACGCTCATCTCTAGCACTATTTCTAATTTCCGATTTTACCACTTTTTAACTAAATAGTTATGTGTACGCCACTGGCAAAACTAGCAATCGGACTCTCTGCCACAATGGCAACAGGGTTCTTCTATTTGGCTGCCGCCCCTCCGGGTGTAGCACAGGTAGATGTGTGCGGGCCGGGAAACTTTTCAAGCGCCTGTAGCCCTGACAATTCCCCAAGCCCGACACCACCATCAAGCCCATCCATAGAGTCTCTGCGCTCTGGGACACAAGCATCAGACGCGGTAGAGAAATCGCCAGACCCACCGCCGGCACAATCGCTGAACTTCACAAAAATATACACCAACAACGCCACCCCGCAGAGAGCAGCAACATCTATCCCAGAACCGGGCACTGTGGTAGCACTCCTAGTGACAGGCGCAGGAATCATCGGTTCCGGCAGAAAACGAAACAAGCAGGTCGGTCAGTCACGATAGACCGATCGTGCTGCTAATTGTCAAAATCTCTCCGTTTCAAGAAGGGCGGATATTTTGGTATTTTTAGACAAATTTAAAAAAAGTTGTATAAATAATAACATTACAGGTCGCTGGCTACAACTATATAAAAATAAAAATAAGATTGGTTAAGATTACAATAAAAAAATATTGTTATTGTTTGAGCGCCCGATGACCCCTAAAGTAGAAATTTACACTTGGAGAACCTGCCCGTTTTGCATTCGGGCCAAAGCACTGCTGAAGCGAAAAGGGGTAGATTTTACAGAGTACGCGATCGATGGAGATGCAGCAGCACGGGACAAAATGAGCGATCGAGCCAAGGGAGGCCGCACCCTGCCCCAAATCTTCATTAACGACCAACACATAGGCGGCTGCGACGAACTCCACGCACTCGATGCTCGCGGCCAACTCGACCCGCTGCTGGCAAAATAAACATTAGTCCATCGCTTACCAAATTTTCCTCAAACCAATTCATAAGTGCCAACTGAACAATGAAATTTGCATTCATCATCGATTCCCTCGCGCGACTAATTCCAGGACACGATACCAGCGTAGCGCTGATGGAAGCCGCTCAAGAATTGGGTCACGAAGTTTGGGCGACTCAAGCCAACGAATTAAGCGTCATCGACGGCAAAACCTGGGCTACCCTCAACCGGGTAGCCCTAACCCCTGTAAAAATCGTAGAGGGACGCTGGGAAGCAGCTCAGGTGTGGTACGAAGTAGAACAGCCTACTTTCGGGCCTCTCGAAGCAATGGACGCAGTATTTATGCGGACAGACCCCCCTGTCAATATTCCTTACCTTTACGCTACTTACCTTCTAGACGGCATCGATCCCGCTAAAACTTTGGTAGTTAACAGCCCCAAAGGATTGCGCGCAGCCAATGAAAAAATGTATGCTTTGCAATTTGAGAACTCGATCCCCGAAACAATTGTTTCTCAAAATAAGAGGGTAATTAGGCAATTTGTTGAGAAAAAAGGAGCGGCAGTTCTTAAACCATTAGGTGGGAAAGCTGGCGAAGGGATTTTGTTATTGGAAGCGGGCGATCGCAATCTCAACTCCCTAGTCGAAATCAGCACTCAACAAGGGCAAATCCCAGTGATGATTCAGACATATCTGCCCGCAGCAAAAGACGGAGATAAACGAATCATCCTCTTAAACGGCAAGCCCATCGGCGCTGTCAACCGCATTCCCACCGGCAACGAATTTCGTGGCAACATGGCCGTCGGCGGCCGAGTCGCACAAACAGAAATTACCGATCGCGAATATCAAATTTGCGCTGACTTAGCACCGGTACTGCAACGGGACGGACTGTACTTTGTTGGCATTGATATCATTGGCGGTTATCTCACCGAAGTTAATGTCACCAGCCCTACAGGGATCAGAGAAATTGACTTGCTTGACGGCGTTAGTTTGGGCAAACAAGTAATTGAATGGGTAGTTAGTCATTAGTCAGTAGTCAGTAGTCATCAGTCATTAGTTATTAGTTATTGGTTATTGGTTATTGGTTATTGGTTATTGGTTATTGGTTATTGGTTATTGGTTATTGGTTGCAGCTAATAACAACTAACAACTAACAACTAACAACTAACAACTAACAACTAACAACTAACAACAGTCAACAGTCAACAGTTAACAGTCAACAGCCAACAGTCAACAGTCAACAGTCAACAATTATTAAATCATGTCAAAAATTGGCGTTGCAATAGTCGGTACAGGTTTCGGTCAAAAAGTGCACCTTCCCGGATTCCAGGCACACCACCGGACAGAGGTTGTGGCTGTTTACCACCGGAATTTAGACAAAGCTCAGGCGATCGCCAGCACCCACAACATCCCCTATGCTTGTAACTCGATCGCAGATATAGCAGCCATCCCAGAAGTAGCGGGAGTCAGCATTTCCACCCCGCCATTTTTGCATTTTGAAATGGCAAAAACCGTCTTGCAAGCAGGCAAACATTTATTATTAGAAAAACCGACAGCCCTCACAGCTTATGAAGCCAGGGAACTTTACCGATTAACAAACAGCGAATCTCAAACTAATGTTAACAACAGTGGTTCGAGAGCAATTGCCACAATGGACTTTGAGTTTCGCTTCATCCCCGCATGGCAAATGCTAGCAGAATTATTAGCAGCAGGATATGTAGGAGAAAACCGTTTAATTAAGATTGATTGGTTGGTGTCTGGGCGCGCTGATGCTGCTCGCCCTTGGAATTGGTACGCGCAAAAAGAGCTAGGTGGCGGAGTTTTGGGGGCGACAGGTTCCCACGTTTTTGATTATCTTAGCTGGCTGTTCGGGCCCGTGCAGAGGCTTTCTGGGCAATTGATTACAGGAATTTCGGCGCGACCAGATCCGAAGGATTCGGGAAATTTAAAACCTGTTGATGCTGATGATTCTTGCACGTTGATGTTGGAATTGGCCGGGGGAATGCCTTGTCAAGTTTGTTTGAGTTCCGTTACTTATCAAGGGCGGGGACATTGGGTCGAAATTTACGGGAGTAAGGGTACTTTGGTATTGGGAAGCGACAATCAGCAGGATTACGTCCACGGATTTCGTTTGTGGGGTTCCCAAGCTGGAGAACCTTTAGCTGAAATTAAGATTCCTCAAAGATGGGAGTTTCCTCAAGTTTATCCAGACGGGAGAATTGCACCGTTTATTCGAGTAGTGGATAGGTGGGTAGAAGCAATAGATGCGGGGAAATCTTTGATACCGTCGCTCAAAGAAGGAGTTTACTCGCAGTTGTTGATGGATTTGACTCAGGAGTCAAATGCTACGGGAACTTGGGTGGATGTACCGAATTTAGATAAATTTTTGGGCAGTAAGTAAAATTAAAAACTCACAAAGTAATCTCTCCCACTCGATCGCGCCCCAAACCCGATAAACTACGATATAGATAAACTCGATCACCCCTTATATCCAGAGTCGTAAGATGGCGCGCCCTGAAAGTCCTTGCCTCAGTATAGCGATCGCTCGCCTGAGAACCGCTGGGGCAAACCATTTTGCCACCTGGGTTCTACAAGCTCCCTATCCCAGCGGGTACGTTCACCACGACTGTATGTGGCCCGATACCCTCTCCCAATCCTGGAAAGCTTGGCAGGAAATGTTTTCCCCCTCCGGGACAATTCACGAATTGCCCCTACATCCAGATGGCAGTTTCGTTTCGCCGGAAAACAACCAGAATATACTTGCAGAAACTGAAAAACGAACTCCTAAGTCGCTACAACTACCTCCACCGCTCCCCTCTGTGTCGCTTCAGCTCGGTCAAGGGGGGTGGGGCGACAGGGGCGAGCCGAACCAGCAGCAGCCACCTGCAAGCTACAGCAGCCGCCTGATGCAGCATTTGGGAATCGATCTTTGGCGGTGGCTGTTTGAAGGGCCGATTCAGGGCAGTCTGCAGGAAAGTAAAGGTATCGCGATCGGGCAAAATCTACCCCTGCGGGTTCGCATAGATTTGCGCGAACCCTATTTAATTGCTTTGCCTTGGGAAATTATGCAGCCTCAAGCCGGTCAACCGGCAATTTCTCTGTCGCAGCAATTGCTGTTCAGCCGCACTACCAGCAATGTCGAGCCTTTGCCGCCCCTGCGTCCTGCCGAGTCGCTGAACATTTTGCTAGTTTTGGGACAAGCAGAACCAGGCCGCGGTGCTAATGCTGAATTTTCTACGAGCAATAACCGTCATTTGCAGTTGGAAGCTGAAGCACTCGCCCTCGCTGGGGTTCTTGAAAGTGCTTTTCAAACCGACGACAGCGACAAATATTTCGATATTAGCGTTCCGACTCGCGTTGATACTTTGATCGAACCTACTCCGGCCGAACTAATTTCTCGGCTGGAAACGCAAGCTTATAACATTCTGTTCTACTCGGGCCACGGGATACCGGGGCCTGACGGCGGCTTGCTGTTTTTGGCGCCGGACACGACGATGAACGGTACTGAACTGGCTCAGGTTTTAGTTCGGTGTCGCGTGACTCTGGCAGTGTTTAATGCCTGTTGGGGAGCTCAGCCGGCGGTGGAGAGGCAGCACTCCAATAACGGCCAGCAACAGGCCATCGCCCGCAGCAGTTTGGCTGAGGTACTGATCCATCACGGGGTGCCGGCGGTGTTGGGGATGCGGGACTCGATCGCCGATCGCGAGGCCCTAAGTTTTATCCAAACTTTTGCTCGAGCTTTGGCCGGGCGGATGTCGGTCGATCGGGCCGTCGCCGTCGCCAGACAGCAGCTACTGACGCTTTACAAGTTCAATCAACCGGCTTGGACGCTGCCGGTGCTGTATATGCACCCAGAGTTTGACGGTGAACTGACTGAGCCGGTAGATGACCTGAAAACGGAATTGCCTTTAAATTCTTCTACTTGGCTGGGACGTTTGCCGTCTTGTGCTTACTTGCGGGGGCGCGATCGACCCAATGTCAAATCCACCGAATCAACCAATCAGGTTTGGCAGATTTGCGCCGGGATGGTTCGAGTCGGACGCTGGGAAGAAAACGACGTAGTGATTCGAGAACAGTGGGTTTCTCAGAAACACGCCGAGATTTTCTGCCGCAACAGCATCAGAGATAGCCGGGAAGAACCTAGCTACTTTTTGCGCGATTTTTCTCGTTACGGGACTTTAGTTTTGGGGGCCCAGGGATGGGTGAGAGTTCACCACCAAGAACTGCTGTTGCAATCGGGCACTCAGCTAAAATTTGGCAGTTCTCAAGGTCAGATTTTTGAGTTTACTATTGAGGTTCCAAAAAGTTCGGGCTACAGTGAGACTGATTGCGGAACCAATTAAGGTGCGGGTGTAGTTAATGAATGCGATCGAAACAGCAAACTTCTGAGCGTTAAGTCTCAAGTCTGAAGTTAAAAGAGTTACTCACCGCAGGCCGCTCGCAACTATCACTTAGTAGAATCCACTTTCTGTACTTTCCTTGAAGCACTTAGGTATTACATCATGGCTACCCAATCTCCCGATTCTCAATATTTTCGCGACTCGCTTTCTCAGGCCGAAATGGAACTGCTCGCCACAATTGTTCAGACTGATGTTGCCTATCCCTGGAATCCGGCACAGCTTGAATCAGAATCTTATTGGGCGGATTTAGAGCAGGAATTTTCACTGTCTGACTCTTTCAGCGACAGCGATATTGCCCTGAAGTCGGGAGTTTTATTCGCGCAATTAGAACAAGTTTGGCTTTCTAGCGCCCTGCAAAAGTCTTTGGGCGATAAATTTGCTGGCGTTCCTGAAGATTTTTTGACCCGCATCGCTCAAAGCGTCCAAAATGCAACTGTGAAGTATCAATCTTTAGCTGACCAAATGGTAGAGTGCGTGTTAAATATTTTGCCTCAGTGGGCTGAGGAAGATTTGCAGGTGTTGGCGCGTCCTTTGGCTTATGCCATGCGAGAGGGTGATTCGTCCGGGGTGGAAGCGGTTGTGGAGACTAAAAGACCTTGGGCGCAATTGTCGGAAATAGAACAGGCGAGAGTTGGTTTGACTGTCGCCCGCTATGCAATTTCGCAATTAGAAATTTCTGATTAGTTTTTTCACGGTTGGGTTTTTATACTGCGATCGCCATAATTTTTCAAATTAATATAAAATTAATCTACCTTGAGTTAGATGTTAAATTTGTCTAGTTGTTAAAACACCTGGATTGCTATAGTTTGATATAGCAATCCTATTCAATTTTTAGACTTGATTAGAACTGATACACGGGCGGTCATCAACCTGGTTTTTTTACGAAAAATCTGCGTTTTTAGCTACAAATCGTGTAAAAACGGGTTTTCTGGGTTGGCGGTGTAAACTTTATATAGCGGTTCTCACAAAAGTGAGAACCGCTATATCTCTGGCTGGGATTGTGAGGGCGACTGGGGTTTCGGAACGGTGGTTGCAATACTATATGTTTATAAAAAATTAGGAACTGTAAAAAGACAAGTAGAAGTGAAGTCAAAAAAAAGGGGAAGCTAACAATTCAATGTGATGAAATGTTGTCATTTGTAGGTAATAAGGATAATAAGCAGTAGATTGGGCTTGCCATTGATGCCTCAATATTCATAAATTGTAGGAGTATATATTGGCAAAAAAGATCGAGCTGGCGCTCAAGGATTATGGGATTCTTTGCCACCCGTTTATGGTCAATGTGCCGTAAGTTATATCAAATCCGGTAGCATCGGAATTATAAAATCGAGTCAGATCAAATCCGCGCTTCATAGTTCTGTATTCATCTCTCTCTTGTCTTCCTCTGTGTTCTCTGCGCCCTAGCGCCGGTTAAATCACCTGACGATGCTACCGGAAACGATATTATACAGAATTTTGGAATGCCTAGGTCAGATTTTTTCTCAGAAAATATACAAGAAAGTAGGAAATGAGACTGGTCTGACAAACCATATAGAAAGATTTAATAATACGATGAGACAAAGAATATCTCGATTGGTGAGAAAAAATATTTCATTCTCTAAAAAACTCTCCAATCATATTGGCAGCTCTTTGGCATTTTATTCATGAGTATAACGCCAGTTTATGTATTAATGAAAGTCCTTAATTTTCCTTGCTATGCAGGATTACCTTTATGGGAATGGCAAGTTATGAAACTTGACAAAAATGGGATATCACGATTATCCCATTTTAACTGGTATTTTATTTTTCCGCGAGTACCTTAGCATACCAAGTAAGGAATAACCATTATTTTTAGTCGATTCTATTGCACCTCATAACATCGGGAAGTGCTGTAATTCCCAATTACCGATTCCCAATTAGTCACAAACAATTAATTTTCGGTAGGAGGAGAAGGCGACACTTCGGCGGGAGAAGGCGCAGCTTCCGGCGACGGCGACGGAGCAGCTTCCGGCGATGGCGAGGCTTCGGCGGGAGCAGGCGCAGCTTCCGGTGAGGGCGAGGCTTCGGCGGGAGAAGGCGCAGCTTCCGGTGAGGGCGAGGCTTCCGGTGAGGGAGCAGGAGCAGGAGACGGCGACACTTCGGCGGGAGAAGGCGCAGCTTCCGGCGACGGAGCAGGTTGCGGCGACGGCGACACTTCGCCGGATGGTTTCGGTTGAGGCGAGGGCGACGGTTTGGCGGCGGGCGCAGGTGCCGGCGGCGACTGTTTTGAACCTGGTTGCGGTTTGTTTGGACCGGCGGGTGGCTTCTCAAACTGGGGTTTGACTTCCGCAGGTGCTGGGGATGGCTGGCTTGTCGGACTCGGTTGTGTCGGCGCTAGGGCTGGCGGCTGCTGGCCTGTTGGTCGGGGGCTGGCTGGGGCGGTGGATGGCGTTACAGGAATGCCGCGGCAAATTTTTTCGTCGTATTTAAATGCGACAGCTACCTGGTAAAGCTTGTGCGTGCTGGATGCTGGAAATGTCAGAGCTGGGTTGATAATCGCAGTTTTAGCCGTGTTGTCTAGAATACTGTAACCCGTGGGGACGATCGCCTGTGGCTCGGCTTTGAGCAAACCTTGAGGGCTGACAACTGCTCCAAAAACTGCGACTCCTTCGAGTTTTTGCGAGCAAGCAGCAGCAGGATAAGCCACATCCACAGGAGTAGGCCCGGTCATTTCCAAGTCGGGATAAGCTTTTTTGAATTTCTCAAACAAACCAACATAGGTATTTGCAGCAGCAAGCTGTGTCTCTCTGTCGCGGGGCAAGTTTGAACCGGGAACTCCCTGCTGTTCTAGCTGTTGCTGTCCCTGGTCAAATTGTTGCCTCCTGAGTCTTTCTTCGGGAGTTTCTGCAATCAGATTCCTTTTATTCGGATCTTTTTGAGTCAATTTTGGCCCTCCCTCGATTCCCGAATTCCTGCCGGCAATTGGAAATTCGGGCGTGAAGACTGGAGCACCGTCTGGAAATAGCGGCAGTCCGCCTCTACTACCTATGATTTTTTTGAGCGTTTCTGCCTCGTCTTCCGAGGGCCCGCCGGGAAGCTGGGGCGCTTCTGTCAGCGATGGTGGCGCTGGGATATTGCGATCGAAATTACCGGGCAATGGTGGAAAAATTACACTGCCGGGAGGCAGTGGCGGCAGGATAGTCGGTGTTGTGGGGGAGGGGATTTTGAGAGTTGGGGCTGGAGTTTTGGGAAGCGGCGGGGCTGTTGGGGCTGTTGGGGCTGTTAAGGGCCCGAGAGAGGGAGGGAGAGGGGAAAAGAACCCTGGAGGGGGCATTCCCGGAGGCATGGCGGGCAAGTTAATGCTTGGAGGTGCGGGGGGTAAAGGCGGGGCTAACTTGGGCGTGAGGGGAACAGGAACAGGGGCGACGAGGGAAAACGGTGTATTGGAGGGCTTTGGTGGTATAGTTTGTGGCAAGCGCCCCGCTTGGGCCGGAGTTAATTGTACGAAGCCGACGGAACCGGGGATATTTTTGTTTGAGGAATTTCCACCATTCATTAAGTTTGAAATCGTCGGGGCACCTACTCCGAGGATTCCGTGAACGCCGACAGAGGCTAGGGCTGCCCACCAAAAAGGTTGGCGCACCGGTTCAGAAAGGGTGTTGGCTAGGGACGAAGAGTCTGTCATGACCATAGGGAATAAGTAATTGGTAACTGGTAATTTGGGAATTGATAATTTGGAATAGGAGGTTAATAGTTATTAGTTGATATTTTTTTATTTTGACCGATTTAAAAGCGGTTGTTCTGGAATTCAAAGGTATAATTTTAGCACGGTCGGCATTGAAATTGCCCGATCGACTTTGATGACGATTCCGCTGTTTTTAGGCAGGAGGCTGGATGCTGTACCGGGTTTCTCAGTTATTGCTGAGAATCGTATTCGGGGCATCAGGCCATCTGGCGGATTCATAGAACTATTGCTGCTGGAGGTGATGGCACAGACTGCGCTGTGGTCATACCCCTGTTGTGGGCTGAACCAATTAAACACGATCGCTCGCACAGATCGATCGGCGTAACCGAATTGGAAACGCCATCACAAAAACTCACAACTCAAAATTCGGGGCTGTAAGTAGAAAGGCGTAAATATTTGTAGTTGGGATGAGGCAGGAGTCAGGAGACAGAATGCAGGAGGGATTGGGGTTTTAGCCTCATTTATCTTTCTTAACACAGTTGTGTTTTTCCCCACCGACTTACTTAGCTGGAATCTCAAAACTACTGCCTCGATTCACCAGCGATAGCGGTAAGTTTTAAAAGGAGCTCCCTCGATGCTCAGCAAGTCGATCGGATAAATAGGAGCCCCGCTTGCCAGATACTGAAACATCTCCCGAACTTCCTCTCCCCGCAGCGACAACTGGTCTAATTCTTTGAGAGAATACCAACCAGCACACAAAGTATACTCGTCCGGCTTGCTCTTAGGCGGTGTTTTATCTTCAGGACGAGCCACAAAAATGACTCGGAGGCGCACGTTCCCCCTAGGCATCACCGTATGCTCTACCCTGAGAATTCCTTCCACGATCACAGAAATGCCCGCTTCTTGGACGGTATTGCGAACAGCGGCATCGAGCAAAGTCTCCCCTTTTTCCACCCGCCCTGCTGGGAGATACCACTGCCGATCGTACTTGCGCTCTTGTACCAGTAGAAAACGGTCTTCTAAGTGAACGACAACTAGGGTAAAATACAATGTTGGAATCGGCTCGCGAGCCATAGAAGTAGATATTCCCCAAGCAAAAAGTTTAACCAGCGACAGGTGTTAGCCATCCAAAGAGTGCTTTTTCAAGCGTTTGTGAACTTGAAAAACATATCGTAGCATCCCCTGGCCACCAATCCAATAATCTCAAATCTCAAATCTCAAATCTCAAATCCTACCACCCCCGCACCAGCAATCGAATAATCTAAAATCGATAATCGATTGGCCACCAATCCTAAAATCTAAAATCTAAAATCTAAAATCTATTGTGTCATTACCAACTGTGATTTTGCCTGGATATTTTGCTGCTGCTTCGGACTATCGGGAATTAGAAAAATCTCTAGTCGATCGAGGTTTTCCAACTGTAACAGTACCTCGCTTGCAAGCGAGATTGGTTGCCGACTTTTGGGGGGCAGTCGATGGTGCCTATTTTGCGGCAGCTCAATCGGGCGGTCAAACAAATGTTACAACAATACGGCTGCCAACAGATCAATCTCATCGGTCATTCCGCCGGCGGATGGATTTCTCGCATCTATTTGGGCGAAAAGCCTTACACCATTCACGGGGACGTGCTTGAAGACGCGGGTTTGTGGGAAGCTCACTCATCTGTCAATACTTTAATCTGTTTAGGCACGCCACAAATCTCTCAAGAGTGCTGGACGCGCAAAAATCTAGATTTTGTCAAAATGCACTATCCGGGAGCTTTTCACCCGCAGGTGCGCTAGGTGTGCGCTGCTGGGAAGGCTGTTTTTGGGCAGCCCGGTTTGGGAACTTGGCTGGCTTATAAAAGTTATGAGTTGACTGTGGGGAAGGGCGAAACTTGGGGCGATGGAATTACGCCGGTGGAAGCTGCTCATTTGGAGGGGGCCGAAAATTTGGTGTTGGAGGGAGTGTGGCATTCGCCTCGTTCTCCGGGGAAGTGGTACGGTTCGCCGGAGGTTCTGTCGGCTTGGATTGGATATTTGCGGTAGAAACGAACCGCGAAGGCGCTTTAGGCTTTCGCCGCGCGTCAGCGCTAGGACGCGAAGGAAGAAGCGGAAGATTTGGTTAGAATTTATCTTGGGAGTGAGTTTTTTGCTACGAAACTCGCTCCCCGCGATGCTATGTTTGCTTAATTTTTTATTGAACTGTAACTATTATGATGGCACGCCCGCGATTGCTCAATCCTCTTTTAACTGTACTTCCTTTGGAAAATGGCGATCGGCTCAGCCGCGCTGAATTCGAGCGCCGTTACAGCGCAATGCCGGAACTAAAAAAAGCTGAATTGATTGAAGGAATGGTTTATATGGCATCACCTTTAAGATTCAGAAGTCACGGGAAGCCCCACGCTCATATTATGACTTGGCTGGGGACTTACGAGGCTGCTACACTTGGGGTGGAATTGGGGGACAATGCGACTGTGCGCTTGGATGCGGATAATGAACCTCAGCCGGATGCTTTGTTGAGAATTGATACGGGAGGTCGATCGCACATCAGCGATGATGATTATGTTGAAGGTGCACCGGAATTAATTGTTGAAATTGCCGCCAGCAGCGCTTCCTACGATTTGCACGAAAAACTCCGAGTCTACCGCCGCAACGGAGTACAAGAATACGTAGTTTGGCTGGTTTATAATTGTGAATTAGATTGGTTTAAGTTGAGGGATGGGGAATACGTGCAGCTTGAACCTAATGCTGAAGGGATAATTTGTTCGGAAGTATTTCCGGGTTTGCGGTTGGACAAGTATGCTTTGTTAGCTGGGAATTTGGCGAGGGTGTTGGAGGTTTTGCAGCAGGGATTGACCACAGCCGAACATCAGAGTTTTTTAGAGTCATTGGTCATTAGTCCTTAGTCATTGCTGGGAGGAAGCTGGAGAGTTATTCGAGATGTCTATTTATTTTTTTCTCCGCAAGCCATCAACCAAAAACTCATCATCGATCGATCGCCCTCAGCTAAAAATTTATCCCGCGAAACCAGATAGCTTTCTATTTCCGACTCGGAAATCAACCCTTGTTTGACCATTTGTAAAATAGGCCCGGAGTCCAGCAAAGGTTGAAACGCTTCAATTCCTATGATATCGCTATGGCTGACAACCGCTTCTAAATTGATGCTACCAAACCCAGCTTCTTGGAGAATGCGGCACAGATTTCGCCCGATCGACAAATCGCCGCCCCGACAAGCTATCACCTGCTTAAATTTCTCCCTGACAATCTCGACTGACATGGGTGGATTTGTCAGCCAAAACAGATCCGCGTCGCTATCGACAATCACCAGTTTTCCCCCAGGCTTCAAGATGCGGAATATTTCTCTAGCTGCTGCGACGGGCTCGGGGAGGTGGACGAATAGCAAACGGGCGATCGCAAAATCAAAAGAGTTAGCAGGTAAGCCAGTATCCGCCACCGACGCTTGCACGTAATTTACTCGATCGCCCCCTTTAAGGTGCAAATATTCTACTGCTTTTTCCTGCAGTGCGGGGTCAATTTCTACCGCTGTTATCGAACTATTTGGCAGCAATTCTAACAACTTTTCCGTGAAAAATCCCGGCCCGCTACCCGCTTCCAAAACATTCATCCCGTCGTCCAAACCGAACCACTTTAAATTGCGCGCTTCCTTTTCCCAACTGAGGAGAACTTGAGCTTTTAACCGCTGGATTTCTCCCTCAAATTCCAGATTGTACGTGTTTGCTTGATACGAACCTTCTCCTAGCATAAAATTTTCCTTCTTCTTGCTTCTACAGCATTTTAGCGCAGGTAAGACAGATGAAACTTCGCTTAGCTTAAAAGTCACAAACCATCTTTAAATTATCTGCGTTAATCAGTGTTGCATCTGCCTCACATTTGCGGTTGTTCTATCGATCGAAGTCTTAGGTTAATGCCCCTAACGCGAAACTGGCGGCAAAATTTCAGCCTCTTTTACGATTGCCGCTTCTTTCAAAACAGGCTCTAAAACCGGATCGGGAATCGGCACTTCCTCTACTACCTGATGCTTTTCTAAAGTTAATCGAGACTGCGACCCACCAGATAATCTTTTTAGCAATTTCGGTGTTGGATCGTGCAGCAAATAAATAATTCGATCGCCCGCTTCCCAAATTTGGGCTGCAGACACTACTTGCAAGTATCCCTGTCTTTCCACTAGCAACGGCGCTAATTCCCCGCCTTGCACCAAAGCTTCCAAGTGAGCAATCTGAAACTTCAATCCCTCACTTCTTAACTCGGTTTCTCCCAATTTTACTTCGCTGTTGTTCAAATATTCATTCCAATCCTTCAGCGGCAAATCGGAGACAAAAGCTTGATTTATTTTATTCTGATTTGCGGGCGCATTTCCCTGCGGATCTTTGGGAAACATTGCTAAAACCCTCGGCGGTGCAAATTCCTCGGCTGCTCGTTGAGCTAACACTAAGTTTACTTCACCGTTGTTAGTCATTGCCAAAAAAGTTCCCATCGAATCAAGTCCAGCTTCTTCTAAAATGCTGTGATCCAGAGCACTGCTTAAAAACACTCGCAAACCTGCTTTTTCTGCTTGTTCGCAAGCTTCCGGGTCAGTGTCGATAATGGCGACAGATTCTCCGCGTTCTTGAAACAAGCGAGCAATTAATCTGCTCAAAGGATTTGATCCCACAATCATGGCACCGGTAGCTGATTTTAAGGTGATGTCCAAAATTTTAGCGATCGGGCCTGCAGTCAATCCCTGTAAAAAAACTGTGATAATTATTGTGAGGAAAACTAAGGCTTTAATTGAATCCCCGCCGGTGACTCCTCGCTGGGTGAGCAAAATTGCAAATAAAGAGGCGATTGAAGCGGAAATAATTCCCCTCGGCGCTACCCAACAAGCAAATAATTTTTGCCTCCAGTTTAGCCCGCTGTTGATGGTGCAAAGCCAAATGTTAATCGGTCTCACTATCCACATTAAAGCTAAAACTGTAAACACACTCCCCCAACCGAGGGCGACCACACTTTCGAGGGATAAATCCGCCGCCAGCAGCACGAAAAGTACGGATATAGAGAGGACTGTGAGCTGACCTTTAAACCTCCTCAGCAGCCTTTCTTCCGGCACTGAAGCGGCTCTGAGCACTATGCCCGATAGTACGGCCGCCATCAGTCCCGATTCACTGGTGATTTGTTCTGAAATGGCGAATAATCCCCACAAACCGGCTAAAACTACTAAATTTTTGAGGTCTTCTGACAGGAATTTCGCTCGTTTGAGAATGAGGCCTAGCAGCCAACCTCCGGTAACTCCGATAACTGTGCCAATACCAAGCCGCACCATTAAATCTCTGAACAAAATCAGCAAGTCGGTATTGCCGTTTAAAACCACGTTCAGTACCAATACTGCCAGAATTGCCCCAACGGGATCGACTAAAACACCTTCGCCTTCTAGCAAGGCGGCGACTTTTTTGTCAACGGATACTTGTTTGAGCAAAGGGCCGATGACTGTCGGGCCTGTGACGACTACTAGAGAAGCATACAGAAAGGCGATCGACCAGGGGAATTCCCCCAGCCAGTGCGCTGCCATTCCGCCACCAATTAGCGTAATCAAAGTGCCGAAAGTAACTAAATTGCGGATGCTTCCAGAAACTTTGCCCAAGTCTCGCAATTCTAAATTCAAGCCGCCTTCAAACAGAATTAAGGCTACGCAAAGGGATACCATAACTTCCAAGCCGTTTCCCAACAGACTCGGATGCAGGATTCCCAAGCAATCCGGGCCTGCTAAAATGCCGAACAGCAGCAAAAATACGATCGCCGGAACTTTCAGATAAGCGGCCAGAACTTGAGCGCTGATGCCACAGGTGACGGTCATGACCATCAACAGGGTGATGTTAAAGGGGGTTTCCATAGATCTAATTATGACAGGCTGTCCTATCCGTTTTCAAAGTGCGATCGGGGGTTATGTGATTACAGGCGCTAGATTTTGCGCCGCTACAAACTCGGCACGACCCTAGATTTTTGCTAATAAGATTAAAAAACCTTAATATTCGCTATAACTTTATCAGATAATTCTCTTAGCGTCAAAGATGCCAGTAGCCCCTTCTGAAAGTAGATTCCCAAAGGCTGAAAGTTGAAGGCTTTTTGGCTCAATGGCTAAAATGAGGTCATAATTCGGCAAATATTTGATAATTGCTGAGAATTACTAATTCCCAATCTGTACCTCGCACAAATAAGATTGATTGGTATAGCAGTTCTAGAAAAAAATGAGGCATCCAGCCAGCCATCCCTCAATCCCTCAATCCCTCAATCCCCCAATCTAAAATCTAAAATCTAAAACTTGTACGCTCGCAACTTGTGAGTCAGCGTCTTGTCCTGAGCTTAGTTGAAGGTAGCCGAAGCAAGCCGAAGCATCTAAAATCGACTGACTTCTGACCTTCTTAAAAAAGGCTATAGTTAGGAATTGGGTACTCTGAAAAAATGGTTCGATCTCTGTTTTTTCAACGCTTGAAAGCTATATATCGGTTAAATCGGATAATTGGGACAGCAGGCTTGAGTTGCAAAAAAAAATGATTGATGGATGAACCGCAGATTTCAAGCCGATTAACACTGATGGACGCAGATATTTTTGTGTCGCAGCTAATCTAAAGTTTTGTCTTGGTCTGCGAAACCGCGATCGAGTTTACTGAAATCTATATAATCAAAAATTAGTGTTTTGAGCTAAAGCCTTTGTCCGCAATTGTTGAGTAAAGCATCCTAAAATAGAGGTAAAAACTTGACTTTGCAGTCAAATTAAGGCACTATTTGGACTAGGACTAGGTTGATAACGCTCAGTCCCTAATTATTTTTTGGCAGGGGAGATTGTGCAAGTGAACTTCGATCGCATAGAACCTGGCATTGGTCAAGAGTCTGTTTGGGATTACCCTCGTCCCCCTCGCCTTGAGGAATTGACCAAACACGTACAGATTATTTTTAATGAAGTGACGATCGCCGACACGCGACATCCTCAGCGGGTGTTGGAGACAAGTCACCCTCCAGTCTACTATATCTCCCCCGAGGATATCCAAATGCAATATTTGCACAAAACTTCACGGGGCTCATGGTGCGAGTGGAAGGGACAAGCAGGTTATTACACTGTGACGGTGGGAGAAAAGGAAGTAGTAAATGCTGCTTGGTTTTATCCCGAACCCAATCAGGTTTTTGCAGCTATTAAAGATTATGTGGCTTTTTATCCTAGCAAGATGGATGCCTGTTATGTGGACGGAGAATTAGTACAAGCTCAACCAGGAGATTTTTACGGCGGTTGGATTACTAAAGATATTGTCGGCCCGTTTAAGGGAGGAATGGGAACTTGGGGTTGGTGAGAGAATTAGTTTTGAGTTTGGGCCGCGCAGGGCATTGGGCGGAGCGAAGCGGAGGGATTGGGCCGCGGAGGGATTGGGCCGCGCAGGGCTATCCTCACCACGCTTGAGAACCGCTATAGTGGTGCCAACAACCTAGTTTTTGCCAAAAAAAATGGTTGAAAGCCTTCTCATTGTCAGGCGAAAGAAACAATTAATTGGGTGCATCTGGTGTTTTGCATTTGTAGTGCGAGCGGGGACGCTCGCACTGTAAAAAAAATCCTTTTTGCGATGCAGGAGATGCTCCCAAATTAATTTCCCTCGCAGGAAATTTCAAAAGCGATCGACTATCGGGTAACTGTCCTTTCGTCAACCCGAAGACTTGGTTGGGCTGCGCTATTCTAAAAATTCGCTGGCTGAAGTCGCCCTCAACTGTCAACTCTTGAAAAGTATGGGGGTTAATATTCTCCAGTGAAAATTCACATTTAAATACGATCGATAATTTAAGTGTTATACAATTACATGAATACCAATTAATGAATCAATAGACTCCTGAGATAAGCGACCTTTTTTTATTGTAATTCACAATACAACCAGTTATAGTATATTAAGTTAATCTCGAAAAAATGTTGACAGTAGGTTTGTTGCTGCTGTATAGTTGATTTTGGATATGCGCTGTGTTTGCTAAATTTATCACGCCACCCCTAGAACCCGAAAAACTACCTAAAAATTTATCTTTAGAGTCTACTCTTAAAGATCTAGCTGTATTTAATGTTCAGGTTCAACATTCATGTATTGCCAAAGATGTATCTCGGTTGTTTCAGTCTCACCCGCTGCTTCCGGGAGTTATCTTGACCGTAAATGGCGAATTTTTAGGAATGATATCTCGCCGGCGATTTATGGAACGCATGAGTCGCCCTTACGGAGTAGATATATTTGCTTGCCGACCGATTGTGGCTTTGTATCAAATAGCTAAAACCGATATTTTGATTTTACCAGGAGTCGCCCTAATTGTCATGGCAGCTCAGCGAGCAGTGCAGCGACAGCCAGAACAGCTTTACGAACCGATTGTCGTGCAGTTAGAACCTCAAGTTTACCGACTTTTAGACGTGCATCAAGTGTTAATAGCTTTATCTCAAATCCACCAACAAGCTACTTGGTATATTAGCGAACTTTATTATAATTTATCTGTCACGCAATCGGAGTTAGAAGCAGCAAATTCTCAATTAACAGCAGCTAATTTGGAATTATATCGCCTGGCAAATTCAGATGGTTTAACTCAGGTTGCTAACCGACGATGTTTTAATGAATACTTAGAGAAAAAATGGCAAAGTTTGGGAGAAGAAGCAGCAGAATTATCTTTAATTTTATGCGATATTGACTTTTTTAAGACATACAACGATACTTACGGACATCAGGCGGGAGATGCTTGTTTGCAACAGGTAGCCAAAACTATTGTTGAGGCGGTAAAATTCTCAGCGGGGGAAGTTTTGCGGGAGACGCTGGTGGCCCGTTACGGAGGTGAAGAATTTGCGGTAATTTTGCCTAGAACTTCATCCGAAATGGCTGTCACGATTGCAGAGCAAATTCGAGTCAGGGTGAAAAAACTTGAAATTAAAAATATTAAATCGCCCAACTCTGGTTGTGTTACACTAAGTTTGGGAGTGTCGAGTACGGTGCCTCAACTGGAAATTTCCAAAAAAGATTTGATTGAAGCTGCCGATCGTTCGCTTTATGAAGCTAAAGACGGAGGGCGCGATCGGGCAATTTTAGGTAATATCAAATTAGATAAGTAGAAGAGGTTGAGTTCAGGAACTTTTGGCTTATGGAATTGCAGGAATGGCAAAACTTGAGCGACGAAAAAAAAAATCGCTACTCACAGGAATTAGCAGCACATCTGCCACAGTCAGTAATTTTTAAAGGTTTGCGATTTTACCCTGATGGTGGCAGCGAACTCTCTATTGCCATTTTCGAGTATGGAGGAGCTTTATTTTCTCTGATGCCAGGGGGTGAGGTTCAAATTGGATGCGAAGTCGGCAACTTTCGCCCGACAGACGAGCAAATTGAATCATTTCAAGATACTGCCGAGGTGTATGAGATCGATCGAGATATATACTCTTACGTCCAAAGCGTCACTACACCTCCTCGAAAGGTGACATTTTCGCCGATGCTTGTAGAAATTAAACCAACAAAAATCGGTCTTGAGGCAATTAGTTCGGAGTCACTTAAAATCCAGAATTTATTAAAAGAGTTTCCAGACAGGCAGAGGATGATATGTAACGATAGATACGGATTCGATCGTGCTGAGGATGGCTCGATTGAGGCTTGGCAAATTACGAGCAAAACGCATGAAGAACTCGCGACTGAATTGGCGACTGAAGGACTGCGCTTGCTAACTTTCGACGAATGGGAGTATGCTTGCGGTGCCGGAAGTACCACTCTATTTCGCTGGGGAGACTTAAATCCTAGCGATTGCTACCCAACTGACAAGGCAGCCGACTGGAAACTCCACTTGCAGCCCAACCTTTTCGGACTCCACATCGCTCAAAATCCTTACGATGGCGAGGTAATTAGCGACAAACATACAGTCCGAGGCGGAGACGGCGGATGCTCCATTTGCGGTGGACTTGGCTCTTTTTTTGGTTGGTTGCCGCTAGCAACTGCCTACTGGGAACCCGATGCACTTGAGTGGTTGGATGAAGACATTAGGGGAAACCTCATGCGCCGCATAATTCCATTACCCTAACGCTGATTCTGGCTTTTTCTTCCTATTCTTCCTTCGTGTCCTTCGCGTCTTCGCGGTTCAATCATACTAATTCTTCCTGCCCAAAAGTAGATATTTGCAACCGATCGTCCCAGTTTACAAAGTCTCGCACCAAGCACGCTCAGCCGTCCAGTGCCTGTCCGAAGATTCATAAATCCTCACACCTTCCAATCCTGCAGTTTCCATCATTGTCTGTATTTCAGCCAGAGTAAAAGCCGCGTGCAGCGAATCGCTGAATAACTGTTTTTGATGCGAGTTGCAATCTCCCGCATACATCTCAACTAAATTATCCCTGATTGCTTCATCTTCAGGCCTGAACAAATCCCGCAAAAATATTGCTCCATTTGGTTTTAAGACTCGCCGAACTTCGCGCAAAAACGGCAGCGGATCGGGCAAATGGTGGATAATGCTGTTAGAAATCACCATATCAAAATAACTGTCTGGATACGGCATAGCTTTAGCATCAACTAATTCTAGATTAATTTGCGATCGCACATTCGCCTCAGACACATTTTCCAGTCCTAATTTCAGCATATTTGCCGACATATCGATGCAAGTCAACTCCCAAGCAGGGCGGATTCGAGCAATGGCGATCGGGATTCTCGCCGTACCAGTCCCAGCATCTAAGATTTTCCCAGACATCGGCCCTAATTCGATCGCACTTTTAGCAAAAGCCGCATTCACCTCAGTAAAATCCATCGAGTCATACTCAACAGCTTCTTCCCAAGAATCCATAACCTCCGGCTCTAGAACGCGCTGCATAAAACCTGTCCTACTGTCTGACATTTCCACCAGATACGAACCGAGTTTCGCCTGCAAAATTTCGACCAACTGCGGTTCCATATACTCGTAATTATCGGCGATTTGCAGACAAATAACTTTTTTGCCTTTAAGACTTGCGGGAAACTTGCTAGCAAGTCGATCGCCGTGCTTCTTCTCCATCACAAATATCAAATCTGCCCAACCCAGCAAACCCTCAGTCACTCTAATTCTGGCACCTTTTTCCGTTCCAGCCGATCGCACACTCAAGCCGCTAACATTCTCGCATATCTTCTGTGCAGTCAAACTTCTCCACTTATTCCGGCTGCAAACAAACAATAATTTTGTTTGATCCATCGCACCAAAGTAAACTTTATCTGTATTTTACCCGCCTACATCAAGGTTAAAACTCGATTCGCTCTCAATTTTTGAAATTATCTGTTCGATTGGTGTGTTTATCCGCTGATATCTGCGGTTGACTTATCAATCCCAGATTTATGCAAATTTGCCCCCGCGCCCTGGCACTGCACAAAAGCTGCTATTTGTCAAATCAGCCCCAAATCTCGTTACAATTCTTATCTATCGATTATGCGTTTTTTGCATAAATTCTTTAAGTAATTGCATGAATAGAGTAGAGTGATTTGACGATTTTAAAAGGTTTCAGCCAAAAAACGTAAAAGCAGTCACAAAAACTGTCAGATTATGAAAATCGTACCACAAAGCTCAAACAAAGTAAATACGTCAAATTATTGAGAATGAAGTCAATAAGTTGAGCGGTCTTTAGATTTGCTTAAGATTTGAGGGGGCAAATTAGATACAACATTTAAAACTAAATAGACTTTTCGATTGTCTTTGGTTATGAAACGGGTGGAAGTTGTCGCGAAGCTCGATCGACCTTGAAAAATAGTAAGTACGATCGCACAATAAAACCAACCAGTGAAAAAATAATGCAACTCGCTTGCAAGCTGCAAACCAATACAAAATTAGCCATTGCCAGCTCAAATCTCAAATGGTATCGCCCCAAGCTAGAACTCTGCTAAAATTGAGTTAAACGAAGTCGTTATGAGTTTGAATAAATAACTGTGACCAACGAAACTGTAGAAAACCTAGTAATTATCGGCTCAGGCCCAGCAGGCTACACCGCAGCCATCTACGCCGGGAGAGCCAACCTCAAACCCGTAGTCTTTGAAGGCTACCAAACCGGAGGCATTCCCGGCGGTCAACTGATGACCACCACAGAAGTCGAAAACTTCCCCGGCTTTCCCGAAGGCATCACCGGGCCGCAACTGATGGATCGGATGAAAGCTCAAGCAGTGCGCTGGGGTGCTCAATTATACACCGAAGATGTAATTTCTGTTGATTTAACGAATCGTCCATTTACAGTGCGATCGGAAGACCGAGAAATCAAAACCCACACCATAGTAATCGCTACAGGCGCAACAGCAAAAAGGTTGGGTCTGCCTAGCGAACACGTATTTTGGAGCCACGGCATTTCTGCCTGTGCGATTTGTGACGGCGCTACCCCAATTTTTAAAGGAGTTGATTTAGCAGTCATCGGCGCGGGCGATACCGCAGCGGAAGAATCTATTTATTTGACAAAATACGGCTCTCACGTACATATGCTGGTGCGGCGCGATCGGATGCGCGCCAGCAAAGCCATGCAAGACCGAGTGCTGAGCAATCCCAAAATCACCGTGCACTGGAACACCGAAGCTGTAGATGTTTTGGGAGTGCCCGGAAGCAAAATGGATGGGTTGAGAATTAGAAATGTCGAGACTGGCGCTGAAACAGATTTGCAGGTGAAGGGATTGTTTTACGCGATCGGTCACACTCCCAACACTCAACTGTTCCAAGGTCAGCTAGAACTCGACGAAATAGGTTACATCGCCACCAAACACGGCACAGTAGAAACTAGCGTCGAGGGAGTTTACGCCGTGGGCGACGTGCAAGACCACGAGTTTCGCCAAGCCATTACTGCAGCAGGTAGCGGCTGCATGGGGGCGATGCTAGCAGAGCGTTGGCTCTCGGTCAATGCTTTAACCCAGGAATTCCATCAAACCGAGGAATCCGAGCAGCCAGCCTCTGCGCCGGAAGCTCAAAAAGTACGCAAAACCAGTGAGAACTTTGATATCACAGACACGCGCCACGAAGGAGGTTATGCTTTGCGGAAGTTGTTCCACGATAGCGATCGACTAATTGTGGTCAAATACTCCGCTCCGACTTGTGGCCCTTGTCACAGTCTCAAGCCGATTTTGAGCAAAGTAGTAGATGAGTTCGAGGGCAAAATTCACTATGTGGAAATCGACATTGAAGAAGATCCAGAAATTGCTGAAAATGCTGGCGTGACTGGTACGCCGACGATTCAGTATTTCAAAGACAAAGAATTGGTAGTCGAACTCAAAGGAGTTAAGCCGAAAAGTCAGTACCGCGAGCTAATTGCCAGTAATTTGTAGGACTTACTCGCGGGTTTCCAGAAACCGGGTTTTTCACGAAAATACCTGTTGTAGCTCGATAACCCACAAAAAAACCCGGTTTCTTGAGTCACAGCGGGTAGTTAGTATTCGGCGACTAAGGGAGAGAATTTTTGACTGTTGCGGATTTTTTCGCCTAGGTGCTACTAAAATCGAAAAGTCTCATATTTGTCGATCGCAATTATGGCAACCGCGCCCGACACTTAGAAAATTCTTAATTGCTAAAACCCTTTCATCCCTCTTCCTGATGACGTTGTACGGAAAGCTCAGAGGCGACAGCAAAACATGACTAATGACTGATGACTAATGACTGATGACTGATGACTGATGACTGATGACTAATGACTAATGACTAATGACTAATGACTAATGACTGATGACTGATGACTAATGACTAATGACTGATGACTAATGACTAATGACTAATGACTAATGACTAATGACTGATGACTGATGACTAATGACTAATGACTAATGACTAATGACTAATGACTGATGACTAATGACTAATGACTAATGACTAATGACTAATGACTAATGACATCTTCCCTCATAAATATGACCCAAAGCCGCCTCCGACTACCGAAATTTCTCAACCTTGCCTCAACGTCAAGCCTGTCAATGAAAATGATGTGGGCGGGTTTGACAATAACTGCCGTGTTTGTATTGGTAGCCACTTTGTCTCCGGCCATGCAAGCTTGGGGATGGCTGCAAAATCCTACCGATGCTTTGATTAATCCGATTCACGAACCACCGTCCGCGAATTATTGGTTTGGTACCAGCCGCAGCGGCTACGATGTTTTTTCCCGCACGCTGTTTGCTTCTCGCGCTGCTTGGCAAGTGGTGATTTTAGCCACAAGTTTGAGCTTGTTTATCGGCGTACCGCTAGGTTTGCTTAGCGGTTATTTGGGCGGTAAGCTCGATCGAGCGCTGTTATTTTTAATGGATACAATTTATACTTTGCCGGGGCTGCTGCTGTCCTTGACACTGGCGTTTGTAGTAGGAAGAGGAGTATTCAACGCTGCGATCGCCCTGAGCATTTCCTACATCCCTCAATACTACCGCGTAGTCAGGAATCACACCGCCAGCATCAAAACCGAATTATTTGTCGAAGCCGCCCGAGCAATGGGTGCAGACACTCAGACAGTGCTTTCGCGCTACCTCTTCCTAAACGTGATTCAAAGCGTACCCGTGCTGTTTGCCCTTAACGCCGCCGACGCGATTTTAACATTAGGAGGCTTAGGATTTCTCGGTTTGGGACTTCCCGAACAAACCCCAGAATGGGGACACGACTTGCGTTTAGCCTTGGATGCGTTACCTACAGGCATTTGGTGGACAGCATTATTTCCTGGTTTGGCAATGACTTTAATGGTAATCGGACTATCTTTAGTAGGAGAAGGATTGAACGAATTTGTTAACCCTCGGCTGCGAAATCAACAATAATTTGTCTCGCTGGTGAATTAATCACAATTAAGTTGCGAGTGCATTTTTTAGCGAGAGATGAACTCACAACTTGTTAAATATTTTAATTCACGAGACATAAAATCCAATCAAGGAGGTGAAATGATGAAAAATATTCCCCGTATAGAATATCTAAAAGTCCAAAATTACCGAGCTTTACATAATCTAGAACTTAAAAAAATTACCCCCTTAACTGTCCTCTTAGGACCTAATGGTAGCGGAAAATCAACTATTTTTGATGTTTTTGCTTTTTTGTCTGAATGTTTCAATGAAAGCCTCAGAAAAGCATGGGATAGAAGGGGCAGATTTCGAGAATTACGCACCAGAGATAGTACAGGCTGCATCATTATTGAATTAAAATATCGAGAGACATCAAAATCACCGTTAATTACCTATCATCTCGCCATAGATGAAGAAAATAATCGTCCTTTCATTGCTGAAGAATCGTTACAGTGGAGGCGAGCCAGCCAAGGTAAACCTTTTCGGTTTTTAGACTTCAAAAAAGGCGAAGGACAAGTTATTAGTGGCGAAAGTCCTGATGAAGAAGGTGAAAGGATCACCGAAAAACTAGAATCATCTGAATTTTTAGCAGTAAATACCTTAGGACAATTTGCCAAACATCCTCGCGTCAGCGCATTAAGACGCTTTATTACAGGTTGGTATTTATCCTATTTAACCGCAGATAATACCCGCAGCCTTCCCGAAGCAGGTGCACAGGAAAGATTGTCCCCCACTGGTGACAATTTACCTAATGTTATCCAATACCTAAAAGAACAACATCACCAACGGTTAGAAGAAATACTAAAAACCCTTTCTGCTCGTATTCCACGCCTCGAAAAAGTCGAGGCTCTTGTCATGCAGGATGGCCGACTTTTGTTGGAAATTAAAGATGCTCCTTTTTCTCATCCCATTTTGGCAAAATATGCCTCTGATGGTACCTTAAAACTCTTAGCTTATTTGACAGTTTTATTCGATCCAAATCCCCCGCAATTAGTGGGAATAGAAGAACCAGAAAATCATTTGCATCCGCAATTATTACCTCAGCTTGCAGAAGAATGTCGTTCGGCTTCGGCGAATACTCAATTAATGATAACAACCCATTCTCCCTTTTTTGTAGATCGTTTAAAACCAGAAGAATTATGGGTATTATATAGAGATGAAAAAGGTTTTACTCAAGCCAAAAGAACCGCAGATATGCAGGGAATTAAACAATTTATAGAAAACGGTTCCTTACTCGGTTCGCTGTGGATGGAAGATTTCTTCGATGTGGGAAATCCCCTCAAAAACGCGGGTGCACCGCAATAATTTTAACTTGAAAATTAAGAGGAGGTGAGCATTTTGCATCTTGAATTTTTAGTGGAAGAAGCATCACTAGAATCAGCTTTAACCCAGATTTTACCCAAAATATTGCCATCGACTGTCACCTATAAAATTCATGCTTTTCGAGGGAAAACAGATTTACTGGCTAAATTGCCTAACCGTTTGAAAGGTTATCAAGCATGGCTTCCGCCTGACAGGAAAATAGTTGTTTTAATAGATAAAGATCGAGAAGATTGTCTCAAATTAAAACAACAACTAGAAATAATGGCAATATCATCGGGATTAATCACTAAATCTTCCTGTCAAAAAGATAAATTATTCCAAGTCTTAAATCGAATTGTAGTTGAAGAATTAGAAGCGTGGTTTTTCGGCGATGTTGAAGCAATTTGCCAAGCTTACCCTAAAGTCTCTCCCAATTTAGCTACTCAAAAAAAATATCGAGAGCCTGATGCTATCAAAGGAGGCACCTGGGAGGCTTTAGAAAGAGTATTACGGAAGGCTGGATACCATCAGGGAGGACTAGAAAAATATAAAGCCTCTAGCGAAATTTCTAAATATATGAATCCTGAATTAAATCGCTCTACAAGTTTCCAAGCTTTTTATCGAGGTTTATTAGACTGCATCAATAATAAACAGATATAATCAACTTTGCCGGCGTTGTCAAGACAGATGCGGAGCAGAAATTTATCCTGATAGCGAAATACCCTAGCTATCGAGCCACATGATTTAAACCAGAGTGGCCGGATACCTGCTTTCGGAGGAAGGGCTGTAAATAAATGTAACAAAAATCTTCACATAGCACCAGAGTCCTATTGTTTAACAGCTTTGAACGAACTCGGCAGCTTTTGGACGATCGCCAAACAGCAAGCACATCACTACACTCGGTAAGTTTCTTTTTTTTAAAAGCTATCCTCCGCCCTCCGCTGTAGCAAAGTCTGCTGGGCTTTTGTTCTGTCTGCTGGAAATCTTCCACACAACACCAGTAATTTTACTTGAAATTGATGAATTTGCTTTGTCAAAGCTTCACACTGTTAGGATATATTTAAAGTAAATGTGAAGTTGTGCTTTCGGGAAATAGCGAATTGTCTTGCTTGTGAAAATGGGCGTTAGCGAAGCTTGCAGAAGAGGATCGCGCAAGTGCGAGCCGAAAGCCAGCAAATTTTAGAGACATTTGCTGCCGGGAGTTGCGCGACGGGTTAACTCTCAGTAGAATTTATCCGGGTGGTTTTTGCCACGCTCTGCCATAAACTCGTGTCCCACTGCTTAAATGAAAATGTGACGTTAATAACTTAATGTGATTTAATGTCGAAATTAAACCCAATTTCTGGGATTTGAGCTAACTTAACAAAGAAAGCCCCTGTTGCACTATTAAACCCGCAACGCTTCATTAGGGGAAATCGTCGGTTTCTACTTCAGAGCGGCCGACTTACAACTCAAGTTCGCAAGCTTTATTAGATCGCAGATTGCGTATGATTCAATTCAGGGAAACAGGGTAATGATGGGTGCATCTACAAAGATTTTATTGGTTTCACTTCCAGCAAATCAAAAATTGTCTGCTAACTGTCTGGCAGACTGCGCCGCAGCCGTTCACCCACATCAGCACAAAAAACAGCGCAGTTCGATCGTACCCAGGTTTTTAGGGGGCTTTCTCAGGATTGAGCTGAATCGACCATGAGTCACTATTGTCAAGCTAAGCTGACAAATTTTTCCGAGTTCTTGACAAAAATTGAAAATAACTTCCATTTTTTGTGAGAACGGCTACAATCGGAAGGGTCTTTGCCAGATCCGATTCTCACCATTTGGTGCTACGACTCTCTGCTGTTGCGTTTGAAGCAGCAAACCTACATCCGAGATGGCAAAAATTAGCCGTGCAACTGTGAGATCTGACAACATCGTCACTCGCACCCTGTCGGCTTTCTCAAAAGTTCGACACCTCAAACACAAAAGTTAGAGGGTTCAGTACCAGAAAACTGGTACGGGTAAAAGATCGAAGTACCGGGCAAAAAAAAGCCAGTATTTTGACCTGCGTGCGATCGCATCTCTGGCATTCGTTTTTCTGGGTAAGGTATCGCAGATGAGGCGATAACTCGCTGTGAAAGAAAAAGCTGCACCCTCAATATAGGTTGCAACGTTAAAAATATGCGATAGATTGAATGTACTCGCTGCTTCTTTCAACCAGAAGTCGAAATTTGACTCGTCAAACAAACGCAGTTTCGGTCACTGCTTCATTTAGCAAACTGAAAAGCCCACTATTTCTTACTGCGGAAATGCCAATACTGGCTAACTTGTCTAAACTACAAACAGACACTATTCCACTGTTATTTATTCTTTAATTCAGGAGCATGAGGAAGGCGGCATGATCCAGGCTAACACCGTACTCGAAACCACAATCACACCCGAAATGGAAACCATCGAGTTGCTTAGGAACGCCAAAAGCGTTCTACCCGAAAGCGAGTTGGAACTTTTTATCGACGAAGACGACGATCGAGAAGATTTTCTAGACAGCCCATCTGAAGAAGACGATACTAAAGTTGGCAAAGGTGTCAAAGCCCGCCGTCGGGCCCAAGCCAAGAAAAAGCATTATACAGAAGACTCTATTCGTCTTTACCTCCAAGAAATTGGTAGAATTCGACTGCTGCGAGCCGACGAAGAGATTGAACTCGCCCGCAAGATTGCCGATTTGCTGGAATTAGAGCGAGTTCGAGAACAACTCCTCGAAGAGTTAGACCGCGAACCCAAAGATAACGAATGGGCTAATGCTGTAGATATGGCACTTCCGGCATTCCGTCACAGACTCCATGTCGGTCGGCGGGCCAAGGAGAAGATGGTACAGTCAAACCTGCGTTTGGTGGTGTCGATCGCCAAAAAGTACATGAATCGCGGTTTGTCTTTCCAAGATTTGATTCAGGAAGGCTCTTTGGGTCTGATCCGGGCCGCTGAAAAATTCGATCACGAAAAAGGCTACAAATTTTCCACCTACGCAACTTGGTGGATACGTCAAGCCATCACCAGAGCAATCGCCGACCAATCCCGGACTATCCGCCTACCGGTTCATCTTTACGAAACCATCTCGCGGATTAAGAAAACTACCAAACTTCTTTCTCAGGAAATGGGCCGCAAGCCTACGGAAGAAGAAATCGCGACTAAAATGGAGATGACGATCGAGAAGTTGCGTTTCATCGCTAAGTCCGCACAGTTGCCTATTTCTTTAGAAACTCCAATTGGCAAAGAAGAAGACTCGCGTCTGGGAGACTTTATTGAATCTGACGGAGAAACGCCAGAAGATCAAGTCTCGAAAAACTTGCTAAGAGAAGATTTAGAGAGCGTTTTGGATACTCTAAGCCCTAGAGAACGAGATGTATTGCGACTGCGTTACGGCTTAGACGACGGACGGATGAAGACCTTGGAGGAAATTGGTCAAATCTTTAACGTCACTCGCGAGCGGATTCGTCAAATCGAGGCTAAAGCGCTGCGGAAGCTGCGCCATCCCAACCGCAACAGCATCTTAAAAGAATATATCCGCTAGAGTATTTGTCTGGCATCACCCAAAAGAGTGATTGGCTCTTTTGGGGATCGAACCATAGCTTTTTTGGGAGCGATGGTTGTTAAACTTTTTGTGTTCGCTGCACTGCGAGTCATATCAATTCCGGTGAAACCGGAATGAAGTTAACTGTTAACTGTTAACTGTTAACTGTTAACTGTTAATTTACTATTCCGATGAATAGAGGATTTGATATCATATCATTTCGGGTCGATTACCATCACAAAAACGGTTCGTAGTGCGGACTTCAGTCCGCCAAATTCTGCGGAGTTAAATCCGCACTACAAACGAATCTGATTGCGGTCAATCCAACGGACATGAGATAGCTATTTGCTACAGGTAAATCGCCCTGCAAAAATTGCGCTGCTAAAAGTGCGCGGGAAAAATTTTGGGAGTTCTTTTGGGGACTCCCAAGCTTTCTATTGTCTAAACAATCTCAACTGAAAAATTAGATTCGTTGAAAGCAGTTGGCTCGCGCATTGCAGTTCAAAAACCCGGTTTCTCGATCGGAGTCACTCGAAGAGCAGCTACTCGCGTCAAAGAAACCGGGTTTTTTAATCTTAGTCAGATCGAGAAAAGAATGGTGTCCCAATTCTCCAATCTCAAATCTAAAAGCTAAAATCGTACTAGATCACGCCCCAGAAGTGAAGCAGGCCTTGACCGGAAACCAATTCGATAATCACAGCGGCAGAGAAACCAATCATCGCTAAACGACCGTTCCAATTTTCAGCTCCTTCGCTGAAGCCCCAGTTCCAAGCGTTGCGTTTTTGTTCTTGCATAGTGCGAACTCTTTTTGTTAACTTTTGTAAGGCTTATGTAAATTAATATAACAGCAACTTGAAAAAAATGCAAGTTTATGATGTGTGAGATCGATCGCAAAGGCCGATCGACCTTGAGAATTTCGCCTAACGAGGGAAAATAGCCAACTCCGTATCCGGGTCAAACAAGTGAATCTTGTCATGGGCGACGGCCAGCCAAAGCTCCTCACCAACACGGATCGATCGCTCAGGAGGAACCCGCACCTGCATCCGCACAGCCGGAGCATCAGTCAAACACACCCGCAAATAAGTTTCGTGCCCCAAAGCCTCCACAATTTCCACTTGTACAGACAGATTTTTGGTAGCAGGAGGGTGAATGCTCAGATGTTCGGGCCGGATGCCCAAAATCAGCTCTCGCCCGTCATATTGCTGTAGGTTTTTTGCCCAAATATCCGGTAAAGTAAAGCGAAATTGCGGGTGAGAAATCAACAGCGGGGCTGTAAACTGCACCGGCAAAAAATTCATCGGCGGAGAACCGATAAACTCAGCCACAAATAGATTAGCGGGCTTGTTGTAAAGCTCCAGAGGTTGAGCGACTTGCTGAAGCTGACCTGCATTCATAATCGCAATGCGATCGCCCATAGTCATCGCCTCAGTCTGGTCGTGAGTCACATAAATAGTCGTAGTTCCCAACTGTCGCTGCAACTGCACAATTTGCGATCTCGTTTGGGCCCTCAATTTCGCATCAAGATTAGATAGCGGTTCGTCCATCAAAAAAACTTCAGGATTTCGAGCCATCGCCCTACCCAAAGCTACTCGCTGCTTTTGTCCTCCCGAAAGTTGTTTCGGCAAGCGATTTAAAAGCGGTTCTATTTGCAATAATTGAGCTACCGCCCTAACTCTTTTGCCTACAGCCTTTTCCCGTTCCGAAAAATAGCGCAAACCCGGAGGAAGCTTGCGAGTTGCTCCAACTAAAAAGTCCTCCCCTAAAGTATATATCTGCTCTTTGTTTAAAGTATTAGAAGCTAAATAATTAATCACCTCTTTTAACTGATTTTTTATTTTTTCTGCCTGAACCAGGCTGCTTTTTTCCGCCTCTGTCTCTGTCTTTGTCTCTTCTTCCTTTTTCCCTCTTCCTTCTTCCCTCTTCCCTCGGACTTCTTCCCTCGGACTTCTTCCTTCTTCCTTCTTCCCTCGGACTTCTTCCTTCTGAGAGCGGCGCAATCCAAAGGCGAGATTATCGTAAACTGTTAAGTGAGGATAGAGAGCATAATTTTGAAATACCATAGCGATATTTCGGTCTTTGGGGGGCAAATCGTTGAGGAGGCGATCGCCAATCCAAATATTGCCGGCAGTCAAAACTTCCAAACCGGCGATCGATCGCAGCAGAGTGCTTTTTCCGCAGCCCGAAGGCCCCACCAGCACCATAAATTCCCCGTCTTCGACCGTCAGGTTAATCCGCCGCAAAACGCTGTTAGAAGTTGAAATAGAGGCTTCGGGCGAGACACTTTCTGCGACGTTGTTTGCTTTTTTTTCCTGTTCTCCTTGGCGGAGTGGAAAACTTTTGTAGATATTTTCTAATACAACTTTCGCCATCAAACAATTTTAGATTTTATCTTTTAGAGTTTAGATTTTTAGAATTGGGAATTGGGGGAATTGGAGGCCGAGCCTCCAGGTATGTATTCCCAGGCTCTGCCTGGGAACAAGTCTTATGACTATTGACCAATGACTGTTGACTAATGACTATTGACCAATGACTGTTGACTAATGACTATTGACTATTGACTAATGACTATTGACTGCTAATAACCTTAATAATTTTTTCACCGGGATTGAGGTCAAAAACTCGATCGCCCGGAGCATCTTTCCCCCAAAAAGCTATAGCATCAGTAGTCGATCGCAGCAAGCGGCCAGAAGTAGTAAAAAGTTTAACATCCGTACCCGGAACCGATCGCAGCAAGCCAACCAAAGCATCTTTAGGTTCTGCGAAACGAAAAGCTTGAGTGCCAATTTCGCCGCGATTAGTAAGTCTGACAGAACCTGCGGGCATTCGTTTAGCCCAACCCAACTCCGAAAATAGCACCAGACTGTCTTCGGGCTCGATCGTAATACAACCCACCAAAACTTCCTGCTTCCGCAACCTGGTTACTTGAGAACCTAGGGCGCTGCGGCCCATTGGTGGCAGTTGTTCGTCATCAACATCAAACCGGAGAACTCGGCCTCCCGAAGTTGCGACGGCCACTTGCTCGCCGACTTTGCTCAGACTAGCGCTGCGGAGCCGATCGTCCTCCTTGAGTTTAACAACAGTCATGCCGCGATTAGTCACATCAGCCAATTCCTGCATCGGCAAACGTTTAATTTTGCCTTGCTGAGTCATAGTTACTAAATCCACCCCCTCCGAATTTTCCGGCAAAATAAAGTGTGCGATAGTAATTTCCGACAAAGCGCGATCCGTACTGTCTTTAGTAGCACTAGGGGATAACAAACCGACAATCGGCTTTCCTCGGTCTTTTGGATTGCTGCTAGGAATATCAGCCACTTTCAGCGGGTAAGCTTTGCCGTTAGGAGTTAAGACTACCAAAGTGCGATCGGTTTTAGTCAGCTCTGCAGTCACAATAAAATCTTCATTTTTTTCTAAAGCTGAAACCGATTTTTCGCGACTTTTCGAGCGCGGGCGATCGTGAGCCGGCAAGCGCCGCACGTACTGCTTGTGCGAAAATTCAACAATTGTTTCTTCAGGCTCTAGAACCGGCAATAAGTTAGGCTGAATCGTTGCCGGCGATAACTGCTTGAGTCCAGAATTTTTCTTACCAGAAAATTGTGTGTCTGTCTTGGCCGCGCGTCCTGTTTCCCGAGCAAATTTAGTGCGGCGGGGGTCAGCGTACTTGCGTTTGAGCGATCGCAATTCCTTCTTCAAAGCCTTCAAAAGTTCGCGCCTGTCGCTCAACAACCGCTGCAATTCTTGAATATTTCCCGTCAACTCATCCAGTTCAGCTTGCAAATGTTGCCTTTCCAAACCAGTCAGCCGGCGCATCGGCATCGCCAAAATCGCATCAGATTGACTTTCGCTCAAATCGAGGCGAACTTGGAAAGTTTGCTTAGCAGTAGTACCGTCAGGAGAATTTCTGAGAATGTCGATCGTAGTATCGAGATTTGTCAAAGCCAACATTAAGCCTTGGACAATGTGACACCGACGTTCTGCCACCTGCAACTCGTAATTGTAGCGCCTGGTGAGAGTCACTTCTCGGAAATCCAGAAATTCCTGCAACAATTGTCTGAGCGTCAACTGTCGGGGTTGACCGTTGACAATTGCCAGCAAAATCGCACCAAAATTTGTTTGCAGGTCAGTTTGTTGGTAAAGACGAGCTAGCACCGCTTCGGGAGTAAATTCTCGCTTGAGTTCAATCACAACTCGAATGCCATCGCGATCGCTCTCATCGCGCAAATCAGAAATACCGTCGAGGCGGCCGGCATTCACCAAATCCGCCACCTTTTCAATCCAACTCGCCTTATTCACCTGAAACGGAAACTCCGTCACCACGATCGCCGTTTTAGTCCGCACCTTGCGATTACCAGGCACTTCTTCCACCCCAGCCACACCCCTGACCGCAATGCTGCCTCGACCCTTAGTGTAGGCATCAACAATGCCCTCTGTAGCGACGATTTCCCCTCCCGTCGGGAAATCCGGGCCCGGAATCAGTTCAATCAACTTCTCGTCCGAGACTTCGGGATTTTCAATCAAAGCAATTAAACCGTCTACCACCTCTCCCAAATTGTGCGGCGGAATATTAGTTGCCATCCCCACAGCAATCCCAGTACAGCCATTGAGTAACAGAAACGGCAACTGAGCCGGTAGTGCTGTCGGTTCCTGTTCGGAACTGTCAAAGTTAGCTGCAAAATCAACAGTTGCATCGCCGACTTGGGTTAGCATAGCTTCGTGGGCGATCGGTGCCAGTCTAGTTTCCGTGTAGCGCATCGCAGCAGCCGGGTCATTGTCCACCGAACCGAAATTGCCGTGACCCGCAAGCAAAGGATAGCGGCTCGAAAACTCCTGAACCATACGCACCAGAGCGTCGTAAACCGATTGGTCGCCGTGGGGGTGATATTTTCCCAAAACATCTCCAACTACCCGGGCGCACTTGCGGTAAGGTCTGTCTGGTGTCAAACCAAGTTCGTGCATCGCGTACAAAATTCGACGGTGCACGGGTTTTAAACCGTCGCGGACATCAGGCAAAGCTCGCCCGACGATCACACTCATGGCATATTCGAGGTACGATTGCTGCATCTCGGCGTGCAGAGGCGTAGAAATTACTTGCCCGGAAAGTAGGTTTAGTTGTTTGGCCATGAGTTCTTGTGTCCGTTAATTCCTGAGTGAAGACAGCCTCTGTCAATAATGCTCAGGTTGCCTGTCTCGAATGAAAAGCGTTTGCCTTCAAGCAAACCGATAGTTCGATAAAACCGCCCAGCAGGAGGATAAAAATAAATTTAACAGGTTAAAGCAAAATCAGAGTGCCGAAGACAGACAACACTTGCCTCTTACTCTCCACTCTTACCCTAACCTCTATATTGCCGACCGTTGCGACTACCTGTCTATTTACCGTCCGCCGCGAGAAGGTTGATTTACAGCCATGCTTTTATTTATAATCGCTCACAAATGCCGATCTTTGAGAATTCAGCCGTCAAAAGCTTTTCTCATGAGCTGTCCTAGTCTGACCTGCGATCGATCGAAGCGTCGATATTTTAAAGCAATGTCGATCGGTCTAAACTAAGAATTGCCAATCCTGAACAATCCCCGCTATGTTCCCAACTCCGAATGCTTCAGCGGCAGTACCTGAAACAACATTGCTTGATTTTAAGGGCAGCACATAAAACAATTGTCACACTCCCCCGACTCTAAGTCGCAGGCTTGACCCAGAAAAAAAATCCTAAAAACCTGCTAATCAAGAATTTTGAGACTGTTGTCAGTGTGAGGGGGAGCACCTCAATCAATGCAGTAAGTATTTTTTTGACAGCCCATTTATAGTGCTGTCTGGCGATCGAGTCTTATATAGGTCGATCGCCACCGCCTTGCACTCGCAAAAAAATGCTTGGCGACAGAAATGAGATACTCCCTGGAAAATTTTAGGCATCTGTAGGCTATTTCGCCTAAAAACCAGCGGGCCCAAGACAACCGAGTTGAAGGGAAACGCAATTCGCGGATCGGAGCCACCTAGTGCCATCTGTGATATAACTAGCTTGATGAAACAAGTTTTGACAATAGCTTACAAGCTTGAAGTACCTCCTAAAGTAGCCCCAAAACTGGACGCGACTCTCAAGGTATTTTCTGATGCTTGCAACTACATCAGCCAAACTGTTGACCCAAAACTAATTAATAAACCTCGAATTCAAGGATTGGTCGATCGGCAGCAGAGGGAGGAATTTAGCTTGTCTGCTAACCATGATATAAATATCAATGCTGCGGTTAATATTCTAGTAGCCGCCGTTGCACTCGGAGACGAAAAACAAACGTGGAGTCAAGCACAACACTGCTTTTAAAGTAGCTGCATCCTAGCGCCAAGCGTTAACCCAACCAGAATTTCGACAGTTGTCAATTTTTGACGCTTTGAAATAGATGAAATCCCCGTCCATTTTACGGCGGGGCGGATGTCAAAAGTATTGCAAACACATTCACAAAAAAGATGGCTATTTGTATGCAGCCGTATTGTTGTCCATCCTTTCCACTCGCTTTCCCCGTGCTGAGTAAAGCGCATTGGAAGGTGGTATCTAGGAGATCGCCAAGATGAAAACCGTTCTGATTGTAGAGGACGATTTGGTTAACGCTAGAGTTTTTTCTAAAATTCTGACTAAGCGGGGTGGCTTAGCCGTGAAGCACACAGAAAATGTTGAAGAGGTGATGCAGATTGCTGCGTCTGGAGAAGCTGATTTGATTTTAATGGATGTGTCTCTTTCACGCAGCGTCTATCAAGGAAAAGCTGTTGACGGTATTAAAATTACTCAACTGCTGAAAGCAGACCCGCAAACGGCCTCGCTACCAATTATTTTGGTAACAGCTCACGCGATGGCCGGTGATAGAGAAACTTTTCTAAATCAAAGTGGTGCGGACGGTTACATCTCTAAACCCGTGGTAGACCATCAAGAGTTTGTCGCTCAGATCAAGGCTTTGCTCCCTGATTGAGTGACATATATAGCCTTTCTCGGTAACATGAGGTGCTAGGAGTGGGCATAGGCCAAACCGGGCATAGGCAGGAGTGGAAAGAGCCCGTATACCTCACCAAGCTTGAGAACCGCTATACATGAAGGAGGAAGTTCGGCAACGAGCAATGTACGGGATGTAACGGATGTAAGGAAGAAGGAAGTTCGGCAACGAGCAATGTACGGGATGTAACGGATGTAAGGAAGAAGGAAGTTCGGCAACGAGCAATGTACGGGATGTAACGGATGTAAGGAAGAAGGAAGAAGGAAGTTCGGCAACGAGCAATGTACGGGATGTAACGGATGTAAGGAAGAAGGAAGAAGGAAGAAGGAAGAAGGAAGGAAGAAGGAAGAAAGAATTTTAATTGCATTGGATCTCAATGTTACATTTGTAGCAACAGCTCGCTATCGAGTTTGCACGGGGTGTATGTAACCAGCAGTGCGATCGATAGCGATCGAATATTAGAGCGGTGAATCTACCGGACACGATTTTAAAAAAAAGCTTTTTGTTGAAAAGCCACAGATGCTCCCTTTAACTATTTGTTAGATCAAACACTTAAAACCTCGGAATTATAAATTTTTATGGAATTCTGACTTATATTTTTTGACGAATACACCTATTTCTTTCTTTCTTTCTTTCTTTCTTTCTTCCTTCCTTGTTTAAAGTCCGATCGCGCTTATGGTAGCGAATTAGCCTGTGGAGAACACCAAGCTTTAAAGAAACAAACTTAATATTTTTACACCAGTGCCGAAACCGAAAAAAAATGCCGCGCCGCCCGGTATTACGGGCGTGCGCGACAATTTCATAACTAAGATTACAGCCCTAAATTGATTAAGGCTAAAGAAACCGGGTTTTTTACCAAATCAGTAAGCGAGTGGGAAAAATTGTCGAAAAAACCCGGTTTCTAACCACCCGCGAGTAAGTCCTGTATTAATCCTCGTCCTCATCAAAATCGAAACCAATATCATCATCCTCATCGTCAGCCAAAACTTCTAACGAACCATCATCACTTGAGCCGACAAAATCATCCTCATCAACCTCAATTTCCTCAAACTCCTCATCAGGCTCAAGGTCAGAAACTACCGCAGTATCGAAACTGCTTTCGATCGTATATTTGCGGCGGGCAGTACGGTCATCAAGTACCACATCCTCCTGCAAATCTTGGAAATCGTCATCAAACACGGCACCTTCAAAACCCGCATCCTGAACGCTGGCATCTTCGTAAGCATTGAAACCAGTACCGGCGGGAATCAAGCGGCCGATGATCACGTTTTCCTTCAGGCCTCGGAGCCAGTCGGACTTGCCTTCGATCGCCGCTTCGGTCAGCACCCTGGTGGTTTCTTGGAAAGAAGCCGCAGAAATAAAACTGTCAGTATTGAGCGAAGCCTTAGTAATTCCCAGTAGCACCGGAGTGTAATCTGCCGGAGCCCCGCCAGTAATCGACATAGCCTCGTTCACCTGCTCTACCTGCCGCAGCTCCACCAGCTCCCCCGGTAGCATCGTAGTGTCGCCGCCGTCTTCTACCCGGACCTTGTTGGTCATCTGCCGCACAATTACCTCAATGTGCTTGTCAGAAATATCTACCCCTTGGGATTGATAGACAGATTGCACCTCGTTTACCAAGAGGGTTTGCACCTGCTGGAAACTTTCCAAAGCTGCTTCAAAGGTGGACTGGCGCTCCTTGAGAGCTTGGAAGAAAACCTCGAGAATTTCGTGGGGGTTGGCGGGCCCGTCAGTCAGAGCTTCCGCCACACCTACTCGCTGTCCGTCGGAGACGATCGGATTCTGCCCCGGTAGCAAAGGATATGCTTCGATGCGGCCGTCATCTTCAACTACAGCCAGTTCGACCATATCTTCCTCCGTGGATACGCGGGCAGTCCCCGGGCGATGGGCCAAAATGCAGGCTTCCTTCGGCTTGCGCCCTTCTAGGAGTTCTTCAATCCGGGGCAAACCCTGGATGATGTCGCCTGTTTTCGCCCGCTCGAACACCAGGATGACCAAATTGTCGCCCCGCTGCACCAAGTCACCGTCATCGACGTGGAGGACTGCACCGGCCGAAACCCGGTAAGGACGAGCTATTCTGAGCACCATTTTGGCAGGTTCCGAGCCGTTCGAGGGTACCACCTTGACCACTTGGCCGGATTCTTCCAAAAACGTGCCGGGGGCGATTTCCGTACCGGCTACTAGCAGTTGACCGGGACTGAAATCTGGGGCGACGGGGAGGTCGATCGAAATCGAGTCGGCTTCCCGCATGACCAAGAGGCGGCGCACCGGCTCGTTTTGTCCTTCGCGGATGCCCCGAACCGTCCCTGCTTCTTTGCAGAGAATTTCGGTGCGGGCTACTACTGCGCCCGGAGCGATCGACTGTCCGTCTTCCACCAACAGCCGCGTCTGAGTGCTTCCCTGGGTGGGGTCTGCCGACACGTCGCGCCGAACCACGAGGGATTCTAAAATCACTAACTGCAGGCGGAAGGTCTTGGAAACCGGCGGTGCTTCGTCGCCTTCGACCGCCAATTCTTGGGAGAGGGCGGTGGAGTCGGAGGCGCTTGAGTTAAAGTCATAATCGTTGTCCGACAAGGCGGTATCATCTTCTGGGTCTGGCAAAAGTTCGATATCTGCCGCCAGTTGCGGAGCTCCTGAACCGATTTCTAGGATGAGCTGAGTCCGCAGGAGTTCGAGTCCTTCTACTGATTTGACGCGCTCTCCGTCCTTGTAGGGGAGGCGCTGGACTGCTTTGAGGGCGATCGACTCGTTGAGCGCCGTCTGGGAAGGCACCGGCGGCTTGTCGGGAACAGGAAACTCTACGACGGGCCGCAGCAGCAATGCTGGGCCTTCGGGTGTTTCGATGTATTCGGCATAGGCGAGTTCTTCAGCAACCAAGCCGGGGAAGATTTCTTGACCCGCGTTGACAATTTGACCTTCGGTTGCCGAAAGTGGGGGGCGGTCAACGACGTGCAGGGTTCCAGGTTTGATGACAATTTCCCGCAAAATGTCATTTTTTTGCGTCACTTCTACAGCACCGCTGGTTTGGCAGAAGATATCTTTGACTACTTCAGTGCCGGCTTCGACGTACTGGCCGTCTTCGACTAGCAACAGAGAGATGTCTTTGTTGACTTCGTGGCATTCTTCCGGTATCCACAGCAGGGTGCCGCCCTTGATGACTTCGAGTCCTTGTTTGGCTTTGCCGCGTTTTTGAACTTCGACTCCCGCGTATTTGACAATGCCTCCGGTGGCGGTGCGGTAGGTGTCGTCGAGCAGTTCGGCTACGACTTCGCCGTTGATGACTTTGCTTCCGGGAGTTGTTTTGAGCGAGAACCGCTGGTTGGAAGTTGTTTCGATCGTGTAATATTCTCGGCCGCCGGTGCTTTCGGCTCGGACGACGGCTTGGTCGAGCAATACTTGGGCGGTGATGATTTCAATTTCTCGCTCGTCGGCGATGCGGACTACGCCCCCGTGTTCGGAGACGAGTTTGGTTTCGGCGATGACGCTGTTTTCGGGAATTCGGGAGCCGTTTTTGACTGCCGGTTCCGCGCCGGGAGGGAGGTTGTAGACTTCTCCAGAAAGTATCCAAATCAGTCCGCCCCGGCTGGCGGTGCGGGTGGTGTTACCTTGGCGGTCGGTTTTTTCTTCGGGTACGATGTCGGCAAATTTGGCTTCGCCGGCTAAGTCTGAGGCTACGTCTGTGGTGACTTTTTCGGTGGTTTTGCGGGCTGCGCGTCCGACGATCGGCACTTGGGCTAATATTTGACCTTGGATGGCGCGCTGTCCGTCTTTGACCATGAGCGTGGAACCTTGGGCGATCGCCAGTTCAATCTTTAGTTTCTGATTTTTGGCTCCCGATTTGCCTTCCTCGAAGCCGTCGCCCTCGAATACGAGCTTGCCGCCGTTTTCGGCGATCAGGGCTTCTTCTCCGTGAGAAGTGCGGAAGGAACGGGTTCGCAAGTTCTTAAACTTTGCCACGCCGGGGAATGGTGCCCGTTCTTGTTTGGCGACTTCTCCAGTGAACACGCCTCCGGTGTGGAAAGTACGCATGGTGAGCTGGGTTCCGGGTTCGCCGATCGACTGGGCGGCAATAATCCCGATCGCTTCTCCCATGTCTACCATTTTCAGGTGGGCGAGGCTCCAGCCGTAGCAGCACTGACAGACGGAACGGGTGGCTTCGCAGGTTAGGGGCGATCGCAAATACACCTCGCCAACTCCTGAAGCCCCTACCGCCTCTGCCAGCTCCTCACTAATTGGCTGGTTGCGGACTGCCAGGATGTTGCCAAACCTTACGATTTCTTTGGTTTTGGGGTGCACCACGTCTTTTGCAAACACGCGGCCCAGCAGCCTGTCTTTCAGGGGTATCAGCACCGTAGCTCCGTCGGTCATCGGCCGGACTCGAATCCCGCGTTGGGTGCCACAATCTACTTCCCGGACGATTACGTCTTGGGACACGTCTACCAGGCGGCGCGTCAGGTAGCCGGAGTCGGCGGTGCGGAGGGCCGTATCGACCAGTCCTTTGCGCGCTCCGTAGGAAGAAATAATGTATTCCGTGACAGTGAGGCCTTCTCGGAAGTTGGTTTTAATTGGCAAGTCGATGATTTCTCCCTGGGGGTCTGCCATCAATCCGCGCATTCCGACAAGCTGCCGCACTTGGGAGATATTTCCCCGGGCACCGGAGAAGGCCATCATGTAGACCGAGTTGAGGGGATCCGTGGCTCGGAAGTTTTTGACTACTTCGTCTTTGAGGTCTTCTGAGGTGCTGTTCCAAGTGTCGATTACTTTTTGGAAGCGTTCGACTTCGGTGATTTCGCCTCTGGTGTACCGCTGTTCGGTGATGCGGATTTCTTCTTCGGCTGCATCCAGCAGTTGTCGTTTGATTGGTGGTACTTGCAAGTCGTCTACGCTGATGGAAACTCCGGCGCGCGTAGCAAAGCGAAAACCCAAGTCCTTGAGTTTGTCTGCCATTTGCGCGGTGCGGGCAGTTCCGTATTCCATGAACGACCAAGAGATTAATTTTTTGAGCTGACCTTTGTCAACAACTCGGTTGCGAAAAACAATTTCTTTATTTTCTTTGTATTCAGTCATTTGTTTGCTGTTAGTAATTTACTCGTCAGTCATCAGTTTAGAAACCGGGTTTCTGAGAATATTTCTCCTCACCAAGCCCAACCTGTAGAAACCCGGTTTCTCGCTCCTGGCGCATCACTCATCGGTCATCAGTTCAGAAACCGGGTTTCTGAGAATATTTTTGGTCACATAACCCAACCCTTAGAAACCTAGTTTCTCGCTCCTAGACTGACCGATCGCCTATTACCCGCTGTTATTTCCCAATTTTCCAATTCCTAATTATTAATGACCGATTCGATCGTTTGGTGATAGATAATTCGACCGGGAGTAGTGCGAATAAACTGATTGAGCAAGTTGCCTTCTTTGTCTTCTCGAATCCGGCGAAACTTGAATTCTTTCGTCACCGTACCGTCGGTCGATCGTTCTAGTTTCAGCGGTTCTCCTTCTGGTTCTATATTTTCTATCCGGCCTTGAAATCTCACCCACACGTAGGAATGCAAGTCAACAACTCCTTGTTCGTAGGCTACAACCGCATCGGTGAGGTTAGAGAAATAGTGACCTGCTCCTTTTTGAGCGTCGCGATTTTCCGCTGTCAAGTAATAGCAACCGAGCACCATATCTTGCGAAGGAGTGACAATCGGTCTTCCGGTTGCGGGCGACATAATGTTATTAGAAGCCAGCATCAGCAAGCGGGCTTCCGCCTGAGATTCCAGAGACAAGGGCACGTGCACGGCCATTTGGTCGCCGTCAAAGTCAGCGTTAAAAGCCGGACAAACTAGCGGGTGAAGCTGAATCGCCCTCCCGTCTACCAAAATGGGCTCGAAGGCTTGAATTCCCAAACGGTGCAGGGTGGGGGCCCGGTTCAGCATGACTGGGTGTCCTTCAATCACTTCTTGAAGCACCTCCCAGATGCTTGGGTCGCTGCGCTGAATCAATTTTTTGGCAGCTTTGATGTTATTGACCAATCCTTGGCGGATGAGGCGGTGGATGACGAAGGGCTGGAAAAGTTCGATCGCCATTTCCCTCGGTAAACCGCACTGATGAATTTTCAGTTTCGGCCCCACCACAATCACCGAACGTCCAGAATAGTCAACCCGTTTCCCGAGCAAGTTTTGCCGGAAGCGGCCTTGTTTCCCTTCAATAATGTCCGACAGAGATTTCAGCGGGCGGTTGTTTGCGCCCACGACAGTCCGGCCGCGGCGGCCGTTGTCAATCAGCGCATCCACAGCTTCTTGCAGCATCCGTTTTTCGTTGCGGATGATAATTTCCGGCGCTAGGATTTCTTGCAGTCTCGCCAAGCGGTTGTTACGGTTAATTACTCTCCGATAAAGATCGTTGAGGTCGCTCGTTGCAAAACGCCCGCCGTCTAGCTGTACCATCGGCCGCAAGTCTGGGGGAATCACCGGAATCACCGACAGCACCATCCAATCGGGATGAGAACCCGTAGCGATAAAGTTGTCAATTACCCGCAAACGTTTGATTAACTTCGCTCGTTTTTGACCTTTAGCATTAGCAATATCTTCGCGCAGCTTTTCCGCTTCGCTTTCTAGCGGAATATTTTGCAGCAAAACTTGCAAAGCTTCAGCACCGATTCCTACTTCTACGCCGGTCAGCGTGGAATCTTCGCTGTAAAGTTCATCTTCTATTTCCAGCCAAGCATCTTCTGTGAGCAATTGCTTGTATTGCAGCTTTTCAGCATTGCCAGCATTCAACACAACATAGGCATTGAAATAGACAATTTGTTCGACATCTCGCAGCGGCATATCTAACAGAATCGCCATGTAACTGGGGATACCTTTGAGATACCAAACGTGAGCGACTGGAGCTGCTAATTTGATAAATCCCATGCGGTGGCGACGGACGCGAGATTCGGTTACTTCAACACCGCATCTCTCGCAAACAATGCCTCTATGACGAACTCTCTTGTACTTGCCACAATGACATTCCCAATCTTTTGCAGGCCCAAAAATTCGCTCACAAAACAACCCGTCCATTTCGGGCTTTAATGTTCTGTAATTTATGGTTTCTGGTTTTATGACTTCGCCAGTTAGCTGACCGTTGGGTAAAGTTCTCTCTCCCCATTGTCGAATTCTTTCAGGTGAAGCTAACCCAATCTTTACATAATCAAATCGTTGTTCTATCTTAGCCATTCTTGACTCCAATCGATGATTTACTTGAAATTATTTGCTGTAATTTATCTGTTTTGATTGATTGTTTGGCGATTAAATCAATGTCATACTCCTTGATATGTGGCATTAGTTTTAATGTCATAAATGACACTTTTTGACACTCCAAATTCGCGCGAAATCTTAGCAAGAGATTCTCCAGCTTTAATGCGTTCTCGCACATCCTGTGCTCGATCAAAAGTCAGTTTGCGATCGAGATATCCACCCATGGGAGGAATCGGAATCTCTTCGCCTTCTTCCTTCCATGTCAGGTGATACTTAATATTGTGTATAGTTATCGGATTGACGCTGTATGCTTCAGCTAGATCCTTCATTCTCTCTCCTGCTGCTAGTTTTTGCCGGATTTCTCGCACCTTTTCCCAGTCTAATTTTGCATTGGAAAGGGGATGACTTTTTCCTTGGGTGCGTCCTTTTTTTGAAGCATCTAAGGCATTTTGGGAACGAGTACCAGCCCAGAGGTGTTCTGGATTTATACAACTGGGAGTATCGCAGGTATGACAAGCATCCATATATGTGGGAACTTCATATCCTAATTTCTCTGCTAAAACAGCACGAGTCACTGATTTCAAATTCCCATTTTTCCAGTATCTGCCATAGCCTGAACAATATTTTCCGCCTTGAAAAATTATGCAGCCGTTGTCTTGAATTTCTCCTAAAAAATGTGGAGAAACTGTGGTGAAGTTATCGGGAATATTTGTCTGAACGATCTTAGTAATAGTTTCATGTTGTACCCCATACTCTTTTGCTAGGTGGTTCTTGACTTTTTCCGATAAATATTTAGTCTGAATTTCTCGCAGTTGTACGATCGACAAGTTATCAATTCCCGGAATACTTTTGCGTCTGGGAGTTTTGCGTTAGCGCAGCCCTCGAAGAGGATCGCGCCCCATCATCTGTCCCGTGTTCTCAGCGGCAGACCCCGCTACGAGATGTTCCGGGTTGATGCAGCCTGGATTGTCGCAGGTGTGGCAAGCAAAATAACTGGAATCTAGGAATCCTGCTATTTTTGATTCGAGGACTAATCGGTGGACTAATACCGTTTTGCCCGACATCCACTTACGCCCGTAACCATTGCCAAACTTACTACTTTACCAGTTAATACAGCCTGTCTCCCGATCGAATTCTCCTTCAATTCCGGGGATAACTGTTAAAATAATCATGTCAGCGCATCTCCTTGTTAGAGCGTTGATTCGCCTCAGTAGTGGTACGAACACTGCTGAGGCATTTTTATTCGAGATTGTCGATTTTAAATTTTAGATTAAATATTACTAAAAAATCTAAAATTTAAAATCGAAAAATCTCAAATCCCTAATCTTCGTCTTCGTCGCGAGAAAGCGATTCGTAAGTAGGCCTGGAGGGCGATCGCCGCCCGCCAGCATCCGCCATCAAATCCACCTCAACGTGCTCGCTGCCGTCGTCGTTCGTATTCACTTTGTGCACGGCAATGTCCAAACACAAAGACTGCAACTCCCGCATCAACACTTTGAACGATTCCGGCGTACCGGGGCGCGGGATGGATTTACCCTTGACGATCGCGTTTAAAGCCTCGTTTCTGCCCTGCATATCGTCCGACTTGACTGTCAGCAACTCCTGCAAGGTGTAAGCGCAGCCGAAGGCCTCCAAGGCCCAGACTTCCATTTCCCCGAACCGCTGTCCGCCCTGCTGCGCTTTGCCGCCCAAAGGCTGCTGCGTCACCAAGGAGTAAGGCCCTGTGCTGCGGGCGTGGATTTTGTCGTCTACCAAGTGGACGAGTTTGAGCATATAGGCGATGCCGACTGTGACTGGGCGATCGAACGCTTCCCCAGTTCTGCCGTCATAAACTATAGTCTTGCCTGGGTGTTTGTCGTTAAACACCCAAGGCTTGCCAGTTTTTTCCCGCGCTTCCTCCAACTTGCCGTGAACGGTTTCCCGCGACTTTTCAGCGCCGTGCATTTCGTCAAACGGCACCATCTTGAACCGCATCGACAGATTTTCGCCCGCCCAGCCTAGCAAGCACTCGAAAATTTGACCGACGTTCATCCGCGACGGTACGCCCAAGGGGTTGAGCACGATGTCAATCGGAGTGCCATCGGGCAAGTAGGGCATATCTTCCTTCGGCAGAATCCGGGAGACGATGCCTTTGTTGCCGTGGCGGCCGGCCATTTTATCGCCGACTTGAATTTTTCGCTTTTGGGCGACGTAGACGCGGACGACCATGTTAGCGCCCGGGGGCAGTTCGTCGCCTTGTTCGCGGGTAAAAACGCGCACATCTACGACGCGGCCTTTTTCTCCGTTGGGAACGCGCAGCGAGTTGTCGCGCACGTCGCGAGCTTTTTCACCGAAGATTGCTCTGAGCAGTTTTTCTTCGGGGGGTTGGTCGGATTCGCCTTTGGGGGTGACTTTGCCGACTAGGATGTCGCCAGATTCTACCCAAGCGCCTTTGCGGATGATGCCTCCTTCGTCTAGCTGGCGGAGGGCGTCTTCGCCGACGTTGGGAATTTCGCGGGTGATTTCTTCGGGGCCTAGTTTGGTTTGGCGGGCTTCGATTTCGTATTTCTCGATGTGGATGCTGGTGTATACGTCTTCGTAGACCAATCGCTCGCTGATGAGCATTGCGTCTTCGTAGTTGTATCCTTCCCAAGGCATATAGGCTACGAGGATGTTCTGACCGAGGGCGAGTTCTGCGCCTTCGGTGGAGGAACCGTCGGCGAGGACTTGACCTGCTACGACACGATCGCCCTCATAGATGAGGGGGCGCTGGTTCAAGCAGGTATCTTGGTTAGATCGCTGGTATTTTTGCAGTTCGTGTTCGATGCAGCCGGCGTATTTTTGCTTCCAAACCGAAGGCTGTCTGACTTTGAGTTCGTCGTACTCGCGAATCAGGAAATGTTCTTCGCTGGAATTAGACTCGGCATCTGCAGCCAGGGGCTTGACAATAATCCGGGTCGCATCGATGTAAATGACTTCGCCGTCAATCCGGGAAACTACCACCATCCCGGAATCTCGGGCGGCCTGAGCTTCGAGACCAGTACCGACGAGGGGGCGTTCGGGTTTGAGCAGCGGCACGGCTTGCCGCTGCATATTCGACCCCATCAGAGCGCGGTTGGCGTCGTCGTGTTCCAAGAACGGGATCAGGGAGGTGGCAACGGAGACGATTTGTACGGGTGAAATCGCCATGTAGTCCACCTGCATCGGGGTGGTGGTGGTGAATTCTTGGCGGTAGCGGACGGCTACGGTTTCGCCCAAGAGGTTGTTGTTTTCGTCGAGGCTGATGTCTCCGGGGGCGACGCGCAAGTCGTCTTCTTCATCGGCTGTCATGTAGATGGGGGCTTTGTCCCGCAGCACCTGTCCTTTTTCTACTGGGTAGAATGGTGTTTCGATGAAGCCGTAGGGGTTGACGCGGGCGTGGGTTGCTAGGGAACCGATCAGTCCGGCGTTGGGGCCTTCTGGTGTTTCGATCGGGCAAATCCGGCCGTAGTGGGACGGGTGAATGTCCCGCACTGCGAAACCTGCGCGTTCGCGGGTCAGACCTCCCGGGCCGAGGGCGGAAAGCCGGCGTTTGTGGGTCAGTTCTGCGAGGGGATTGGTTTGATCCATGAACTGGGATAGCTGCGAGGAACCGAAAAATTCCTTGATTGCTGCTACCAGGGGTTTGGGGTTGACTAGGGAGGCGGGGGTGAGGGAGTCTGCGTCGGAGACTGTCATGCGTTCGCGGATGATCCGTTCTAGGCGGTTGAGTCCGACTCTGACTTGGTTTTGCAGCAGTTCGCCGACGCTGCGGACGCGACGGTTTCCTAAGTGGTCGATGTCATCCGTCGAGCCGATGTCGAATTCGAGGTTGATCAAATAGTCGATCGCCGTCAAGATATCTTGGGATGTCAGCACCCGCACGGTGTCGGGGACTGTCAACCGCAGTTTTTTGTTGAGTTTGTAGCGGCCGACTTTGCCTAAATCGTAGCGTTTGGGGTCGAAAAAGCGGGAATTGAGGAGCTGTTCTCCTCCCGCTACGGTGGGGGGTTCGCCCGGTCGCAGTTTGCGGTAGAGCTCCATTAGAGCTTCTTCTTCGCCGAACTGTCCTTCTTTTTCGATGGTTTTTTGGAAGTATTCGGGGTGGCGCAAACTGTCGTAGATTTCCCCGTCTGTGAGTCCTAGGGCTTTGAGGAGGACTTGGGCCGATAGTTTGCGGGTTTTGTCGATTCTGACCCAAACTAAGTCGTTTTTGTCGGTCTCGAATTTCAGCCACGCGCCGCGGTTGGGGATGAGACTGGCGTTGTAGGTGCGGCGGCCGTTTTTGTCGGTTTCCGATTTGTAGTATACGCCGGGGGAACGGACGATTTGGTTGACGATTACTCGTTCCGCACCGTTGATGATGAAGGTTCCCCGTTCTGTCATCAATGGCAAGTCGCCGATGAAGACTTCTTGTTCTTTAATTTCGCCTGTTTCTTTGTTGATCAGGCGGGTTGGTACGTACATTTGTACCGAGTAGGTGCTGTCCCGGCGCTTGGCTTCGTCCACGTCGTATTTCGGGCGCTTGAGTTTGAAGTCTTTGCCCATGAAGTGGAGTTCTAGTTTGCCGGTGTAGTCTGAGATCGGGGAAAAGCTATCGAGTTCTTCGATCAGTCCGGCTTCTAGGAACCAGCGAAAACTTGCCCGCTGGATTTCGATCAGGTCGGGCAAGGTGAAGGCGAATTCTGCGTAATCTTTAGTGATCATGGGTGTCCTTTTTTCCGCTGTGGCTCTAGCTTTTTACATTGCGCCAAGGCTTGGCGTTTTTACTTTGTTGTGTTTTTTTGATGGATTGTGTGAGAGAATGTATATGATATTTTCGATCGCGATCGGACTGTTGCAACGGTTATTTTTGCGGGTTGCTCGCATTATCTTTCTGCGGATTTGCGCTTGATTGAGATGTTTTTAGAACCGATGTTCGGCTGTTTTAGGGTAAATTTCCCATACATTTGACTCCTCAAATTGACTCTAAAGCTATTGCCAAATTGCTGAGGTTCTAAGTTTATTCCGATCTGTTGTAAGTTTTACTGTGTAAGGAAAGAGTTTTTGCTGGAAGTTTTGGCGAGCGTTGGGACGGCGTGTTGGCCCGATTGCTTGCAGTTCGCCGGCTGCTGCGATCGCGGGGATAGTCAGCCAAAGCTCGATCGGCTGGTTCTATTATTATAGGACGCAAATTCGATCGCGTGCCGCCAACGTCAAAGGAATTGATCGAGGCTGAATCCGGTTTTTAGGGCAAACAAAATATAGATGAGATTACCCCTTACCCCGAAGGCTTGCCTCTAAATCGATTAGTTTTCCTCGTTTCCTTGCTCTATAGCGAGTGAAAGGCCGAATAGCTGACAGGCATTTTCGGTTGTCTGCCGCGACAAAGTTAAAAGAGAAACTCCTCTCAATTTCGCAACTTGCTCGGCTACGTAGTATACGTAAGCTGGTTCGTTGCGTTTTCCCCGCTGGGGTGCGGGGGCGAGAAAAGGGCAATCCGTCTCAACTAAGATGCGATCGCTATTTACCATACAAGCTGATTCTTGTATTTGCAAGGCTTTTTTAAAGGTTACTGTACCGCTAAAACTGATGTAGAAACCCAAGTCTAAAAACCACTGGGTTTCTTCGGGCGTACCTCCCCAGCAGTGCATCACTCCCCGCACCGGGCCGCGTTTTTCCCAAAAGTTCCGCAGCATTTCGGCCATTGGGGCGGCAGCGTCGCGACAGTGGATAATGACTGGTTTGTCAAGTTCCCTGGCGATTTCAAGCTGTGCCTCAAACACTTTAAACTGGTGTTCGCGATCGTCAGCTTTAAAAAAGTCGAGTCCGGTTTCGCCGATCGCCACTACCCTAGAGTCAGAACTTGCCTTGAAGCGAATCTGATTCGCAGTTTCGTCTTTCCACTTGGCGGCATCTAGGGGGTGAAGCCCCACCGCAAACGAGACTTCTGGAAATTGATCGGCGATTGCTTGAATTGAGGCAAACTCTGCAGGCTCCACACAAGAATGAACTAGCCGAACCACACCAGCTTCGCGCCAGCGTTGTCGAATAGTTTCTAATTCAGACTTGTAAGTCTCAAAGTTGATATGAACGTGAGTGTCAATGAGCTGCATGGGGGAAGCAGATTAGATTTGATACCAGAGCATCCGAGTTGTTGACGGGAGAGTTGGGATGGGGAGAGTGGGAGATGGGGAGAGTGGGAGATGGGGAGAGTTGGGATGGGGAGAGTGGGAGAGTGGGAGAGTGGGAGAGTGGAAGAGTGGGAGAGGAAGTGGGAAAAATTCTCTTTCTTCCCTCTTCCCTCGGACCTCTTCCCTTTTCCTTCTTCCGACGGACTTACATCCGTTACATCCGTTACATCCCGTACATTGCTCGTTGCCGAACTTCCTTCTTCCTTCTTCCTTCTGTCTTAGGATGCTGCTTGTGTTTCGTGCGGCTTTAGGGTTCTTGCCAAGCGGGACTTTTTGCGAGCGCCGTTGTTGCGGTGGAGTACGCCTTTTTTGACAGCTTTGTCAATTTTGCTGTAGGCCTCAGACATCCGCTGCTGAACTTCTTGCATTAATTCAGGACTCGGAGTTGCGGCGTACTTTTCGACGGCTACAAAATACTTCTTCATCAAAGTTTTGACGGCTGACTTGTAAGACTTGTTGTACAAGCGGTTGCGCTCGGCGATTTTGATTCGTTTGACTGAGGACTTAATATTTGCCATAGTTCAGTTGCTGGAAGTAGGTATTCATTGATACATCCCCGTCTGGACATTTTCTCCAGACACGGGAATTTTGCGACAAGCTTTTCGGGAGCGAGCCACAAAAAGCTTGATTTTTAAAGGCTGAGTCTGTCGATTTGAGGTTGAAAATTTTAGATTTAGTCCGCAGGTGAACCTGGGATCTCGAACCAAAGTCTAAAATTTTGAGTTCTCCACGACTCACGACTAGGCGAGTGTCGGGGGCTTCCGTTTTTGGGCGGTTCGGACAGCCACTACCGCTAGCTCAGATCGAGATGAGTCTGTGGGTACTTTCGGGCGACGCAATAATTTTTTATTGACTCATTTAACTGCCAATTTTTTATCCCTGACGATACCCAAAGGTATGATACAGGTGTTACAGAGGCTAGTTGCGGGCGATCGACCGTCACGAGTTAAAGTCACGGTTTCTGACACGCAATTTTCAATTATACAATAATTTGGCGTTTTTCTATAAAAAAACTATCGGGTGTTGGAAAAACTAATATAGCATCTATTCTGCTTAAAATCCCATTCCCGGAAAAATCAAAATTAAACTATAGCCTTTCTGTGCTCTGGTATGAGGTACTATGCGCCATAGGCCTCCGTGGATATAGGTTTCCGTGGGCATAGGGCATAAGGCATACCTCACCACGCTTGAGAAAGGCTATATAGAGTAAATCTTCAGAAACCGGGTTTCTCTCTATATTTCTCGTCACCCAACCAAAAACTCCAAGAATACCCGGTTTCTCGCCCGCGTAAATCTCAGAAACCAGTTTCTCTCTATATTTCTCGTCACCCAACCCAAAAACTCAAAGATGTCCAATGGGGAAGAAACTGTAACTAAATTCTTAGACATCTATTGACATCCTTCCCGGATTGGGCAAGAATAATGGTGTAGTCTGTATCAGTTGAGTTGATGGAGAATACATCAGAAGTGACGGTCAGTATCGGAGACGCCGCAAAGGAATTAGGCGTTTCTACCAAGACTTTAAGACGCTGGGCCGACTCTGGCAAGATTAAATCAGAGCGATCGCCCACTGGTCAAAGAAGATTCTTTCTAGCTGATATTAAACGCATTACGCCCAGAGATTTAAAGCAGCTAGATGAACGCATAACTATCAACTATGCTCGTGTTTCAAGCCATGACCAGAAAGAAGATTTAGTCCGTCAAGCCCAAGTTTTAGAAGCTTTTAGCAGCGTTAACGGTTGGCAGTACGAAACAATTCAGGATTTAGGAAGTGGCTTGAACTACCAAAAAAAAGGACTCCAAAAACTGCTAAAACGCATCATGCAAGGTGATGTTGCAAGACTGGTGATAACGCACAAAGATAGGTTGCTACGATTCGGTGCAGAGCTTGTATTTGCTATCTGTGAGGAGTTTGAGACAGAGGTTGTAATCATTAACAAAACTTCGGAGGAAGTGACATTTGAGCAGGAATTAGTACAAGACATGATTGAGCTTATTACTGTGTTTTCGGCACGTCTTTACGGATCGAGAAGCAAGAAAAACAAAAAGCTAATTGATGGCATGACTGCTGCTGTAAACGAGGCAAAGCAATGATGTTGTTAGGATTCAAGACAGAGTTGAAACTAAATAATCAACAGCGAACGCAGTTAGCCAAGCATTGTGGAGTAGCGCGTCACGCTTGGAATTGGGGATTGTGGCTGACCAAAAACATACTCAACCACAATAAAACCAATCCCAACGAAAAACTCAAATTTCCCACAGCTATTGACTTGCACAAATTGTTAGTAGCACTCGTGAAGTCGGAGAATGCTTGGTACTATGAATGCTCCAAATCTACACCGCAACAGGCATTAATGGCATTGCGGGAAGCATGGAAGCGGTGTTTTAAAAAAACTGCTGGCGTACCTAAGTTTAAGAAGAAAGGGCGGCGTGACTCTTTCACATTGGAAGGAACAGTCAAAATCTTGGGGAACCACAAAATTCAAGTTCCTGTAATTGGAATTCTGAAAACTTATGAAAGGCTACCGCAAGTATCAATCAAGTCTTGTACGATATCCCGTCAAGCCGACAGGTGGTTTATCAGTTTCAGATTTGACATAGAACAGAAAGAGTTAGGCAATGCAAGTCAGGGCTATTTCATTCTGAATAGGGTTTTGAGGAATTCAAGGCCAAATCCTGCCTGACGTTGAGCTTGAGCCATATTAGTTTCCCCCTGCTCCCGATAGAGATTGAGGGCCAAATTACGGGCG
>NZ_JADEWT010000149.1 GCF_015207505.1 Tychonema sp. LEGE 06208 | reverse complement strand
AAGAGACAGCCCATGCCCCATGCCCATGCCCAATGCCCCATGCCCCATGCCCAATTCCCAATTCCCAATTCCCAATTCCCAACATAAATTAGGGCTCCAGACTTATCATCTGAAACCCTATATTTATTAAGCTTTTTTATTAGTGGGCAGGGAGAGAATCGAACTCTCATACCGTAAGGTGTCAGATTTTGAGTCTGATGCGTCTACCAATTTCGCCACCCGCCCTTTTTATCGGTTTCACCATCATAAAGCGCCGATCGATTTTTGTCAAGCAAAGATTCATAATCTTTTGAACTGGCCCAGCGATCGATCTCTCTGGCGCGCAATACTGGTACAGGATGCGACAACTGAGCCGTTTGAGCTTGTTTGAGCATTTCTCCCAGTTCCGTGCTGCTGAGGTCGTCGTAGGCTCGCGCCTGTGCCAAAAACTCATCGACATTCAGTTTCGGAGCTAAAGTCGGCGAACCTCCTGCCAGTTTCATCAACAACGATGCTACCACTCTTGGGTCTTGGGTGGCGAGCAAGGCGGCGCGATCGCACGTAAATTCTGCACACCGCAACCATTCCAGCATTTGCGCCTGCAAACCCTGGGCGAGTACGGTTCCCAGAGGGGAAATTTGACCGGCGGCCAATACAATTAAATTAGCCAGAGTCAGGTAAACTCCGTGTTCGCACTTCAAATGCCCCAACTCGTGAGCGATTACTGCTTTAACTTCTTCGTCTGTGAGCAAATCAATCAGCGAAGTGTGCATCACCACAAAAGGCTGTTTTCCCCGCATCGCAAAGGTGTAAGCATTCGGCATCGGATGCTGGCGGACATAAAGCTGCGGCACCTCCAAATCCAGAGTTTTGCAGGCATCCAACAGCAATTGATGCAGGTGCGGCAATTGATTTTCGCCGACTTGGACGCTGGAAGCCAGATTTTCGAGCCTGAAAAACTGTTCGCCAAGTTGTCCCAGCAACTGTCGCACAATCAAATCTAGTCCGGGGAGTTGTTTGAGAGAGTTGGTGGCTGCCAAGTCTAGCGGGTGGCGAAACTGGTCTGCTTTTAAACCTCGGAGCGGTATGTTTGACATTTTAGTTGTGAGTCATTAGTCATTGGTCATTAGTCATTAGTCATTAGTCATTGGTCATTAGCAATACTTCGGACAGTTTGAGTTTTTGATGGCAAACAGTAGAATCAGGACGACCGGGCAATATGTCGGCATTGGATAACGCTGACTACATACTCCAAACCTAAGTTCAACTGTGTGGACTTGTGACCTCAGAAACCCGGTTTCTTGCGTAATTTGTCGTCACTAAATACAAAACTTGTAGAAACCGGGTTTCTCGCCTCTGGGCGCGGACAATCAAACTGTCGCTACGTATTGATTAGTCATTGGTCATTAAAAAAGATTGAATTTTTTTTCTTCTTCCTACTGACTAATGACTAATAACTAATGACTGCTGACTAATGACTGCTGACTAACTAACAGTTTAAGCTCGATCGCACGGGATTGACAGGAGCCTCAGCCTTAGTTTGGTCTTCTCCCTCCTTGAGACGCCGCATTTTCGCTCCCAATTTTTGCAGCTTCACCTCCAATTGCTCGTAGCCGCGGTCTAAATGCTGCAAGCTGCTGATTGTGGTTACGCCGTCGGCCGCAAGTCCCGCCACCACCAAAGCCGCTGAAGCCCGCAAATCTGTTGCTACTACCGGCGCTCCTGAGAGCATCGAGACTCCGCGCACTACGGCGACATTGCCTTTAACGCGAATGTCTGCGCCCATGCGGTTGAGTTCTGCTACGTGGCGCAAGCGGTTCTCAAATACTGTTTCTTTGATGATGCTGTCTCCTTCGCTCAGAGTCAGCAAAGCCATAAACTGAGCTTGCATATCTGTGGGGAAACCAGGATAAGGCAAAGTTTCGATGTCTGTGGCGGTGTGGATTTTGCCGGGAATTATTCGCAGAATGTCGGGGGATTCGGCAATAATTTTCGCCCCCATTGTCTGCAATTTGGCAATCACTGCAGTCAGGTGGTCGGGAATGACCGGCGACAAACTGATTTCTGAGTGGGTGATGGCTCCTGCGATTAAAAATGTTCCGGCTTCGATGCGATCGGGAATAATTGAATAGTCTACCGCGTGCAGTCTCGGAACTCCCGAAATGACGATCGTATTTGTACCTGCGCCTTGAATTTTGGCTCCCATCGCGCGGCAGAAATTTGCCAAATCGATGACTTCGGGCTCTTGGGCCGCATTTTCAAGGACGGTTTCTCCTTCGGCCAGAGTCGCCGCCATCATCAAAGTTTCGGTTGCGCCGACGCTGGGGTAGTCCAAATAAATTTTGGCTCCTTTGAGACGGCGGTTGGGCCCTTTGACGTAAGCGTGAACAGTACCGTGGTCGATGTGGACTTCAGCGCCTAGGGCTTGCAGGCCGCGAACGTGGAGTTCTACAGGCCGCGCGCCGATGGCGCAACCTCCGGGTAAAGGCACTTTAGCAAATCCCAAACGGGCTAGCAGCGGCCCGATGATGAAAAAGCTCGCCCGCAGTTGGCTGACTAATTCGTAGGGGGCTTGAGCGTCTATGAGGTGGCTGGCGTTGATGTCTAGAACGTCGCCATTTTGCTCTAATTTGACTCCTACAGCCGAGAGAATTTGCCTCATGCGGGCCACATCGGCTAGACCGGGAACGTTGCGGAGACGGCAATCGTCGGGGCACAGTATCGCTCCCGCCATCACGACTAAGGCTGAGTTTTTCGCGCCGCTGATTTTGACGTGTCCTTTCAAGGGCTGGCGACCCCAAATTTGTAATAGTTCTTGGTCGCTTTCGGGTGAAGCTGACAGGTTAGACGAGTTCTGAGCTGGTGTAATGGGTTTGCCCTCCATATGTGGTTTGTTACTTTATACATTATTAATTTTGGTTCGATTTTACCGGAAAGTTTTTAGATGTCCAGGGGGGATGTTAGAAATTTCAGGTATTTTTTTTGCTAACATTCACTCTGGGCAAGGATTTCAGGTACGATCGCACAAATAATCTCGATGGATCGCAATTTAATTATTTGTATCAAAGTTGACTTGAGGTGGCTTTCGGTGTGGTTGCAAATGTGACACCGTTCTCAACCAGTTTTTTGGGTAGCGCGTGACTGGGGTTGTTGACAAAAGTCTCAACAACCTGTTCGATCGACAATGCTGGAAAATTAACATATTGTCGATCGCACCAATGCCTGTGTTACTCTGTGACAACAACCTAGATAGAGCCAAAGCTAGTCCTAGCATATGGTTCACATTAAACGGATCGAACTAACTAACTTTAAATCTTTTGGCGGCACAACGTCCATTCCCGTGCTGCCCGGTTTTACCGTGGTTTCCGGGCCCAACGGTTCTGGGAAGTCCAATATCCTCGATGCTTTGCTGTTTTGTCTGGGACTTTCGACTTCTAAGGGAATGCGCGCCGAACGTTTGCCGGATTTGGTCAACAGCGGCCAAAACAAGCGCGGTACCATCGAAACTAGCGTGACTGCGACTTTTGCGCTGGAAGATGTGGGCGATGAATGGTTCACCGAAGCTGAAGATGAGGATGGGGAAGAAAATGCAGCGGATGATTTGTCTGTTGAGTCTGTTGAAGCAACAGACGTAGAAGCAATCGAAATTCCCGAAACTGAAGACAACAACGGACAATCATCCAATTTAAAATCTCAAATTCAAAATCCCAAATCCCCCGATGATTTATCTGCTGAAGAAGTCGCAGAAATTGAAATTGCGGCAACTCAAAACAACGGACAATCATCCAATCTAAAATCTAAAATCCCAAATCTAAAATCGGATGAATGGAGCGTGACGCGCCGACTCCGAGTAACTCGTCAAGGAACTTACACTTCAACTTATTACATTAATGGCGCACCTTGCACGCTGACTCAACTCCACGAACAACTAAACCGTTTACGAATTTATCCCGAAGGTTATAATGTCGTTTTGCAAGGAGACGTTACTAGCATTATTTCGATGAATGCTAAGGAACGCCGAGAAATTATTGACGAATTGGCGGGAGTGGCTCAGTTCGATCGCAAAATATCCTTAGCTAGGCAAAAGTTGGATGAAGTTAAGGATGTGGAAGAACGCAGCCAAATTGTGGAAAAAGAGCTGATTTCTCAGCGCGACAGGCTGGCTTCCGATCGCACAAAAGCGGAAAAATATCAAAGGTTGCGGGCGGAATTTCAAGAAAAGTCGCAGTGGGAAATTGTGCTGAGATTCCGCCAGTTGCAAAAGCAAGAATGGAAACTGCGGGAACAAATCGAATCGGGCGATCGCAATATTGCTTCTCTCACCGAACAACTGGAAACAATTAGCACCCAAATTCAAGAATCAACTGCGGAACTTGACGCGCTGAATGCCCGCGTTAAAGCTTTGGGTGAGTCGGAATTGTTGGCTTTGCAAGCAAGTATTGCAACTCAGGAAGCCCAGCGGCGACAATTGCAAAATCGCCAACAGGATTTGGAAGCAACCGCCGGACAAATGGCGGCTAATATAGCACAAACTGAGGAAGAAGTTCGACAATTTCGGCAAAGTTTGGAGCAAATTGAGGTTGAAATATCTTATATTCAGTCTCAAATAGGAGTTTTGGAGGAACAGCGAGACGCAGCGCGGGAAAATTTAGATCGGAATAGAGATGTTGCAAATGCGATCGCCTCTACTGCAGAAGCTTGGGTGCAGCAGCAAACGGAACTGCACCGCCAAATCGAAACAATTCAACAAACTTTGGAACCCCAGCGTACAGAACAAGCTACTATTGGCGAAAGAGCCGATCGCCTGCAAAACCAAATTCAAGAACAAAACCAATCGCTACAACTATTGGAACAGGAAATCGCAGCGAAAAAAGTTCAGCAATCAAGCCTTGGGGAAACCCAAAAAGTTGCTGCTTTGCAAGTAGAATCGCTGAATCAGATTTTAGTCGAATCCGAACAAGAATTGCAACTGCAACAGGAAACTCAAACTCGCTTGCTGGAAGAACAGCGCGAAAGACAGCGCAAGTTAGACAAGCTAGAAGTGCAGTTTCAAGCACTGCAAGAAGCGACAGGCACGTTTACTGCAAAAATTATCGCGCAAAGTGGAATTGGCGGAGTTTGTGGCTTGGTGGCTCAACTGGGTAGGGTGGAGCCGCGCTTTCAGTTGGCGCTGGAAATTGCTGCGGGCGGCCGTATGGGTAATATGGTGGTGGAAAATGACAGTGTGGGGGCTGCGGCGATCGAATTGTTGAAGCAAAAACGGGCGGGAAGGATGACGTTTTTGCCTTTGAATAAGATTCGAGGGGGCAGGTTTTCGGTGAATGAAAATTTGCGGCGCGCGGCGGGGTTTGTGGATGCGGCGGTGAATTTGATTGATTGCGATGCGCGCTATCAGGAAATTTTTGCTTATGTTTTTGGTAGTACGGTTGTGTTTAGCAATCTCACTGATGCCCGCCGCTATTTGGGACAGTACCGGATTGTTACGTTGGATGGGGAAATTCTGGAAACTAGCGGGGCGATGACTGGGGGAAGTTCTAGTAATAGGTCAACTTTACATTTTGGCACGGTTGATGCTAGTGTGGCGGCGGATGAAGCCCGGACGATCGCCTTTTTGCAAGAACGTCTAGAGGAAATTGAGCGGATTTTGGAACGGTGCAAAATTGCGATCGATCGCGCTGCTGTTGCTGTCAAAACTCGCAGCCAAGAATTGATGGAGGCGAAACAGAATTTGCGCGAAAATCAGTTGCGGTGGGAACAGTTGGATTCGGAAATTAAGAAGTTGCAAGCGCAGCAGGAACAAGTGCGATCGCAAATTGCTAAAAATACTCAGGAATTAACTGATTCGCAGTCGAGATTGCAGTTGTTGGAGAGGGAATTGCCCGTCCAAGAAACTCAATTGCAGCAGTACCGCCAAACTTTGGCGCAGTTGGAAGAGTCCAACAGTCACAGCGAATGGCAGCAAATGCAGTCGGGTTTGCGCGCTTTGGAAGCACAACTGCAAGAGCGAGAATTGGCTCTCAGAACCGCCCAGCAGCGCCAAGGAGACTTGCAAAATCAATTCGGGCGTTTGGAAGAGAAAATTAAGGAAGGCAGCGAGAAATTGCAGGAATGGCAAGTGCAGCAAAATTCGGGGGCGGATGCGATCGCTGCTATTGTTTCGCAGCAGTTAGAACTCGATCGCCAAATTGCTGAATCTAAGGCTGCTTTGGCTCAAATTGAGGAAAAGTTGGGCGTGCAGAAGGGCGATCGCGATCGGGCGGAATCTCAACTGCGAGAACAGCATTTAGCCAAACAACAGTTACAGTGGCAGTTGCAAAAACTTCACGAAACCCAGCAAGAACGCCGGGAACAATTGGCCGCAGTCCGCACTCTCTTGGACGCGCAGCGGGCGGAAATGCCCGATCCGGTGCCGTCGATTCCCGAAGATGTCGAGAAAGCCAATTTGACTGAATTGCAGCAGGAAGTAAAGGCGATCGCCAAACGCATTCAAGCTTTAGAACCTGTCAATATGCTAGCTTTGGAAGAGTACAACCGCACTCAAGAACGCCTCCAAGAATTGAGTCAAAAATTGACGACATTGGCCGGAGAACGCACTGAACTGCTGTTGAGAATTGAAAACTTTACCACGCTGAGGCGGCGCGCTTTTAAAGAAGCTTTTGATGCTGTTAACGAAAACTTCCAGACTATCTTTGCGGAACTTTCCGAAGGGGACGGGTATCTTCAGCTAGATGACCAGGAAGACCCCTTCAGCAGCGGTTTGAATTTGGTCGCTCACCCGAAGGGGAAACCCGTACAGCGGCTGGCTTCTATGTCTGGAGGCGAAAAGTCGCTGACGGCGCTGAGTTTTATTTTTGCGCTGCAACGCTACCGCCCGTCTACGTTCTACGCTTTTGATGAAGTGGATATGTTTCTGGATGGGGCAAATGTGGAGCGATTAGCTAGAATGATAAAACGACAGTCCGAACAAGCCCAGTTTATTGTTGTGAGTTTGCGGCGACCTATGATTCAATCAGCAGAGCGTACAATTGGTGTTACTCAAGCGCGGGGAGCTTATACTCAAGTCATAGGACTGAAGTTGTAGTCCCGGAGTTTCTGTTGATGACGGTGTTCAGTGATATATATACTTGTTGACACTCCTCGCCCGGTCGGTACGAGGATTCTTGGTTCACCGAGACCACTTAAACTAGATTCCTTGCAGTCTCTAGATCAGAGGTGGGACTCTCCCCAAGCGTTAATTAGGGTATGCCCTACCCTATTTGCTTTTGAGCAAGTCCTGTTTCAGTTTGAAGCAAATTCGCTTCAAATGCTGTGAGTCTAGCTCCTCTGAATCTTTTACCTACTGCGAGGTGGAGTAAGCGAAAAATGCAGTAGAACCGCTTAGATTCAATTTTCAAGGTTCAGCGCTTTGTCTTTCGACAGCTAGGTTTTTAGAGTGGTTGATTACCTTTCCACTACTACAAGCATACAGCAAAGCCGTGCTAGAAGCACGGGGTTTTAGACCCATTTTTATGATAAATCAGGATTAGAGTTAGATGACATCCGAACAAATTTGCCAACGCTCCGATATTCTCGGCACTCAAGTCATCACCCGCGACAGAGGTAAACGCTTGGGTGTAGTCAGTCAATTGTGGGTGGACATCGATCGGCGGGAAGTTGTGGCGATCGGTCTACGTGATAATATATTTGCGGTCGCTGGACTACCGAGGTTTATGTTCCTCAGCAATGTCAGCGAAATCGGCGACGTGCTGTTGGTGGAAGATGAAAGTGCGATCGAAGATGATGTTGATGTTGAAATCTACAGCATTTTGATTAACAGCGAAGTTATTACCGAAACCGGCGAACTTTTGGGTAGAGTGCGCGGCTTTAGGTTCGACCCCGAAGACGGTAAGTTAGTTTCTATCATCATCGCTTCCCTAGGAATCCCCCAAATCCCCGACCAAGTTCTGAGCACTTACGAGTTAGGGATTGAAGAAATTGTCAGCAGCGGCCCGAACCGCTTGATTGTGTTTGAAGGTTCCGAAGAAAGGCTCAGGCAGCTTAGCGTAGGTTTGCTAGAGCGCGTAGGTTTGGGCCAAGCACCTTGGGAACGCGAAGAGGACGAGCAAGGGTATTATCCGAAACCCGTTGCTACGGAATATCAATTAGGGCCGGGCGTGCGGATACCTGCACCGGAAATGCGTAGCAAGGTAGCTGCACCTGCATTGGAGGAAGTTCCTTGGGACGACGATTCGCAGTGGAACCGGCCGCCGGTGCGACAGCAGATGCGCGCAGTAGTACAACCCCAGTCGGCGATCGACGATTATGATGATTACGAAGAGGATAATTGGGGCGGCGAAGACGATTACGAGGAAGAAGAGTACGAACAAAAGCAGTACCTTCGCCCGGAGATTTCTCGCCCGAAGCAACCTGTGGTTGAGTACGAGTATGAAGATGATGTGGAGGCCGATGCTTGGGCTGACGATGAAGCGCCGAAGCCTTACAATGCTCCTCGGGTGAATATCCCTGAGAAAACTAAGACTCCTGAGTACGAGGAGGAACCTGGTTATTAGAACTCACCACAGAAGTAGTAACACACCGGTTAAAACTGGTGGCTACAGATACAGCAATCCTTGCAGGATTTACACATATCTAGGGGTAGTGGATGGTGCCGGCCTACCCCCATTTCTTCCTGGTAACGAGTAGCCACCATCTAATATCATGTTCGGTTGATTCTCATAACAAAAACCGTTCGTAGTGTGGACTTTAGTCCGCAACATGAAAGCGGACTTTAGTCCGCACTACGAACCTTAATGCAGTTAATCGATCGGACATAATATAAAACATGAAAAAAGGCAGACTCAAAAATTTTACATTCCGATTAATAACCTATCTAATTTTTCCAATATTTATATCTGCAACCACCGCTGAAATTGTCTTGCGAGTTGCCGGATACAAACCCTGGCAAATAGAAAATGTCGATGTGGCGGTGGAACCGAAAGGTAACTTTTTCACTAAAGATTCGCAACTCGGTTACAAGCATTTACCCGGAAAATTCAAAGTCACGCTTAACGGCAACTACTCATTTAACGCCACTCATCTCAATAATAGTTTAAGAATAACACACCCGCTCAACACCTACAATCAATCGTCAAACAAGCCGGAAATATGGATATTTGGCTGTTCTTTTACCTACGGTTGGTCATTGAATGACAGCGAAACTTATGCGTGGTTGTTACAAGAAAAATTACCTAAATATGAAATAGTAAATTTTGGCGTTAACGGCTACGGCACGCTGCACTCGTTTATTCAATTTAAAGAAGCACTAAAACAAGGAAATAAACCCAAAATTGCCGTAATTGCCTATGCCGGATTTCACGATAGGCGCAATACTTTATTGAGGGCGAGAAGCAAACAAATGGTTGCTTGGAATAAACTCGGCATTCTGTTGCAGCCCGATGCTAGGCTGAATGGAGAAAATAATTTTACCTACAGCATGAAAAAACTTGAATATCGCGAGTGGCCGCTGATGCGAGTTTCCGCCTTAGTAAATTTGCTGGAGGTTAATTACAATCAATTTGAGGAACAATTGTACAAAAGTCACGATGTTTCTAAGGCAATTATTGAAGAATTCAACCGGGTAGCTGAGGCTAATAATATTAAGTTAGTTGTTGCGGGAATTAATGCGGGTTCTGCTAAGATGTTGGATGAGTTAAGTCAGGATGGAATTGCGACAGTAGATATTTCGGTTGATTTGAAAGTACCGGGAAATAATAATTTACCCCATGATATTCATCCGAGTGCGACGGCGAACCGGCAATATGCGGAAAAGTTGGATGTTTTTTTGCAAGAGTTAATGAACCGCGAAGGCGCGAAGGGCGCTAAGGAAGAATGAGGAAGTTTTGGAGTTAATTAGGTTTTTTAGAGTGATGGGATTATTTGATTTTAAGTTGCGTCGCAAGTTTCTGATTGATGGACTTTTTCTGTTTTTAGTTGTTCTGGTAACAGTTGGAGTAACGTCAATTTATGTATCTAGCGAACGTACTTTTTATTGGTGGGATTACGCGGGATACAACACGGCTACAGTCAATACGGCTAATTTATTTCGAGACTCGCCACAGAAAGCATTGGCTGGAGTTATAGAATCGCTGGCTAAGGAAAAAAACCTGTTAATTTCTCTGCCGTTAGTGCCGTTTATTCTGTTATTTGGTGACTCTCGGTTGAGTTACATTCTCAGCATCTCGCTGATTTATGTGCTGCCTTTTCGCTTGTTGTTGGGAGCAATTTCTGCAAGGCTGATTCCAGTTTATCCGCAGCGGGTCTTTTGGTCAACTGTGCTGCTAAGTTTATTGATTCCGATGAGTTGGATTCCGACTTTGCGGGGATATTTGGATACTGGCGGCTGCGTATTTTTAGGGTTGGCAATTTGGGTTTATTTGCAGGATGTTAAGCTGAAATCTTGGTGGAAAGTTCCGTTAATTGGGGTTTGTCTGGCCGCGGCGATTCTGTTGCGGAGACATTTTGCTTATAGTGCGATCGCCTTTTTGGGTGCGGCTAGTTTACAGGCTTTGATAGAGTTTATCGTACAAATATACCGTAGAGATTCGGCCTTGCCATCTCCCTACCGAGATTTGGTTGAATCTGGGATCAAATTGGGTTTGATAGCTGGGACTACTTTTAGTGTTTTAATGTTGGTAGCGGGAGATTTTACTCGCAGTGCTCTGACAGTTAACTATCGCAATTTATATGTGGCTTGGAGTTTGCCGGTTGATGATATTTTAATTCGTTATGCGTCTTTTTACGGTTTGGGAACTTGGTTGTTGGTACTGATTGGTTTTTCGGCGGGGATTGTGACGCGGATTCTGGTTCCTAGGGCGACTATTTTTGTTTGTTTGTTTGGGGTTTTGTCGCTGGTTGAATGGTTGTTAATCTTGCGTTACGGCTACTTGCACTATACAATTCACGTTACACCGATCGCACTTTTGGGATTGTCGGCATTTTTCTGGACAATTTGGCTGACACTTAAGGGAAAAGTCCGCTATTTGATGGTGGGCGCGGCGGCTTTTTACTTGATTGTGAATGCAGCCGTGGGGTTGATTCCTGTCAAGGTTGATTTGTCAAGACTGTTTGTGAGTAATTTTGGGCCGTTAGTGCGATCGGACTACGGCGAAGTTGTAAAATTAGTAGAGTTTCTGCGAAAATTAGCACCGGATGAAGAACCGATTTATATTGCAGGTGCTTCTAACAGTTTTAATGCTAATATTCTCAGACAAGCTAATCGCCAATTAAATCCGCCGGAGGGTTGGTGGAAGTTAAACACCATCGGGAGGCCGCAAATTGACTCCCGCGATAGTTACCCGCTACCGGAGTTGTTACAGGCGCAATATGTGGCGGTTGCTACACCTTTTCAGCAGGTGTTACCGACAGACGAACAAGTTTTGCGATCGCACGAGCAAGATGTTGTTAAAGTTATCTATGATGTCTTTACTCAAAACTGGGAAATTTCCCGCGATTTCCAGTTATTACCACAACAGTTTAAGTTAGAAAACGGCGTGACTGTCAGCATTTATCGGAGAATTCGTCCCACGGATACAGGCACAGCAGTTCGCACTTTATACGCGATGCAGCAACAAATAGTCGATCGACCGGGCGGGCAGTTAGATTGGATTAGTTTGCGTCAGTCAATTTACACAAGTGCCAATTATTCAGTCAGTCGAGAATCGGATAACCTATATAAAATTGTAACTCATCCCATTAAAAATAGCACGAAACTCGATACATCTTTTCTGTATTTAGGTGCTATTTCAGACAGGGCGCAAGTTACCGGCCAACTCACTTTACTTAACCAGCAATGTCCGGGAGTTGCCCTGCGCTTGACTTTGTGGGACAAACAAGGTAAGTTGATAGACTCTGCGAGGATGGAGTATGGTGGCAAAAGTGCGATCGATTTAAATCTATCTGTTGGCGGTAAAAATCCAATTTATTTGCTGCTTGAAGTATTGAGTAGCGACAAACAGGATTTAACAAACCAATGCCAGCTAGAAATTAACAATTTATCTGTAGGCAGCAAGCCTAAATAATATCATCTTCCTTCGATTGAAATGCAATTCTTGCTTAATCGATCGAGAGAGCACCAAAATCAAAACTGTCGAACCTAATATATGCTAAAAAAAATAAACTATTAATGCAGAACAATCAAAAATACCACAGGTATTTTAATCTATCTCTCTATACTTTTGTCATCATCGGTTCCCTGATGGCAACTGGCTACATTTTTCCCATTGGCGGCAATTTTCCCGAAGTGCCACCCATTGAATTTATGCTAAATCCTGAACTGTACAAAAACGATTATTACGTTCAGGAAATGGTTAAGTTTAATCCACGATATTACTATTATTATATCATCTATTTGCTAGCCAACTTCGGAACAAGCATTCCCCTAGCGCATTTTATTTATCAATTCCTAGCCTTCGGTTCATTTATCCTAGCCTGCTACGCAATTATCAAGATTTATACTGATTCCAAACTGCCCGCAGCAGCGATGGCTTTTTTATGTATAGCCGCTTCATTTACAGATGTTGGCAACACCCTGATATTTGCCACCAAATCAGTACCTAGTACCTTCGCGATGGCCTTCGCAATTTGGGGAATTTACTTTAGTTTGCGTCAAAAATGGTTGACAGGATATTTCTTTTTTGGACTAGCTTGTTTGTTGCAATTCTTAGTGGGTTTGCTACCAGGATTGATGATGGTTCCCGTTTTAATAATTGAATCCGTAAGACGGCGGAAGTTCAAAACATTGATTTTGTCGATCGCACTTTTAGCCACAATGGCAAGTATAGTATACGTACCCATGTTATTAACAGGTACTACGAGCACTCACACTATCGACAACGCCGAGTTTGTCTTCATTCACGCCAAAGTCCGCAATCCCCACCACATCCTCCCGTCAAGTTGGGCTGTCGGGAATTGGTTCAACTTTATCTGTTTTATTCTTGGCGGCTTGCTTTGCATCAAAAAAACAAATTTACTACCAAAAGAAGACAAAATAAATTTTTACGTAATTCTCGGAACCTCAATTTTTGCACTGTTCCTAAATTACATATTTGTCGAAGTTTACCCGCTGGCTTTTATTGCCAAACTACAACTAGCTAGAACTGTACCTTTTGCTCAAATAATTATATTTATTGCTGTTGCTTTGACGCTAGATGAAGTTGACCCACAAAAACAAGCACCTGTTAGCTTGCTAATACTCTCTGTAATGACTTTGCCTTTTCGAGGTATCATTTTCTTAGGATTAGCAGTTTGGCAAAATAAAAACTACATACTTCCCCAAAAATACAATATATTGTTGTGGATTTTGGCAGTAGGAACGTTTGTTTTTAGCTTAACATATCCGCTGACTGATTCATTGGAAATAATAGGCGATCGAATAATCACCATCCCAGTCTTTTTCTCAATCCTCGCTTTTCCATTCATCCTCCAAAAAACATCATTTGCTACATCTATAAAACAGACTATAACTCATATTTTAGCTTTGCTAGCTACTGCAATTTTAGTTCTGGGAGTAGCCGGAATTCTACCAAAACCCATATTAAATGTATTTCAAACAAGAATTAATATCAATGCCGTTCCCACCGACGATTTAAGCAGATTAGCGGTGCGATTTTCGCAAATTAGCAGCCCAGACGCACTCGTATTAATTCCACCATCAGTTACAGGGTAAACGCATCTAAATTAAGTTGACAAAAAATCATATTTGTGCGTGAGTCTTTTTCTGAAAAAATCTTTCTTAAAACTATTAAATCCGATGGAATTAACCCAGTAAAAATCGAGCTTTAAGAA
>NZ_JADEWT010000148.1 GCF_015207505.1 Tychonema sp. LEGE 06208 | reverse complement strand
AATCCTTAATTTGCTAATCAAATTTAAATCTGCATCCCGTACAGCATTCCAGAATTTTAAGCGACAATAATAACCATCAGCTACCAAGTAACGGACAGAATCTGGCAACAAAGAACGAGTTTTTTTTAAAGGTTGAGCATAGTCATCAACTCTTGTTATTTCAGGCGTTAAGCTTAATAACTTCTGTTTTTTGCCAAGTTTTTTTGAATTATTTTTGACTTGAGCAGTTAGGGGATTTTTCGGTAGTTCTGTGGTCGGACGCAAGGGCATTTGTTGTACACTTAGGCTATAAGATAAATGAGTTTCAACTTCGACCACAGAAATTACAGAAATTTCTAATCCCTCTTCAGGTCTGCCAGCTACACCATTAGAAAAACTAGCTTTGCCTTCAGTTTTTGTACCACTTTTGGGGATAAAAGAACAATCGATAACGGCAATAAGTGTTCGCTGACGATCTAAGGCTTTATTGAGAAATAATTTATTAAATGCGGGAAAATCAAAGCTTTTGAAAAAGTGGCGACGATAGGTTTTTTCACTCAAACAGCTATAACGACTCAGATTGGTAAAATTAACCTTGTCATAAACAAGCAATATGGTGGAAAATAAAATCCCCATAAACTTCTTTTGAGCTTGACTAATATCGGGTATTTGTTGTAAAATAGATTCAAGAATATTCATGAGGCAGTTTTTTAAGTTCGTGTGTTTTTTGAGCTTAACCTAAAAATTGCCTTTTTTTTGATTTTTGATTCAGATTCCAATAACTTTTGTAGCTAGGCGAGCCTCGCGTCCCTCTTCCAAAACTGTCCGAAGTATTGTTTAAAGGACTCTATTACCACCGGTTCGAGGGTGGCTAGAGATTGAATGAAATGAGGTGCTGACGTCAGCGAGATTTCCATTCCCAGCATGGGTAGAAATGGTTCTTGACAGTATTCAGTAGCTACTTTGACTTGCAGGCTAGAATTTGGGTAGGGACACATGATGCAACGGCTGACGCCTAGTGTTTGTCCCAGACTGTTAACTGTTTGCTGCCAAATAGTATCGAGATCCAAGCTTCGACGAATCTTTCTGCCAATTTGGAGTAAAAGTTTTTGCGATTGAGCTGATATTTGCTGATTCATAGCAACCCTTTTTGTACCAGACTAGCAACCAGTTTACCACTGCACCCATAGAGCAGGAATTTACTGAATTTGCCCGACTCCGGCTGTCCTACTTGGGACTTACGTAATTACACTCAAATTTTGACACAGGCAGTTAAAGATTACTACCTAGTCTCAGTTGCTTTACAGGGTCTTTATGATTCTCACATACAATTTGGAGTGCCAAGTTTTCTCGATGGTCGTTTGCATTAGAGGATTGGCAACCTTAATCAGTCCTATAGGTTGACATTAAGTTTTTGTAAGGTGGGCTATTTGAGGGGTATATTCGGCTGTGTAAATCCTCATGGAGGCTGACACAGAGGAGCTTTGAGCCGTACCCATCGGATTCGGGTGATGGAAATTCTGGGTGAGACCCCTCATCGACGGGGGCGATCGATCTGAGTCCAAAACACCAAACGATATCAATTCCGGTTGCACTCGTTATGATGTTAACTGTTAACTGTTAACTGTTGACTGTTAACTGTTGACTGTTAACTCTTGACTGTTGACTCTTGACTGTTGACTGTGAATTTACTATTCCGATGAAAAGAGGATTTGAGATGAGGGAGTTTGACTGCGGATAAAGTAAAAATTAATACTGCTGTTGGCAATATAGTTTGTGTGCGATAAAATCACCTAATATCGATAACTTTTATTGACGAGACGGAAGTAATATTAATTCCGGTTGTACTCATACATGATGTTCACTGTTCACTGTTCACAGTGAATTTACTATTCCGATGAAGAGATGATTTGATATAAACCATGCACGAATAGCTATATTTTACTTATTTCCTATTCCTGATTCCTGATTCTTAATTCCCTCAAGATCCATCCTTGAAACTTGTTAAATATCCGTAAGTTTGCTATTGCCTATCCTACAGATAAAGGTTTTGTATCCAAGACTATAAATCCTTCTTGCTTATTCCTGATTCTTCCTATCGATTACCTCCGTTAAATATTGTATACTTCGATTACGCTGAACTTCTTTCTTCCTTCAATGTGCCGATTGCCCCTAGTTAATTTTTAAAGAGTGGTTCTTGATAAAGCGGCACAGTAAAAGTAACAGTCGAACCTAGTCCTTCCCCCATACTGTAAAAATTTACTTTACCCCCCATTGCTTCTATTAGTCTTTGAGAAATAGCCAATCCTAAACCAGTGCCGCCGTATTGCCTGGTGCGATCGCCGTCCACTTGAAAAAACGACTCAAATAATTTATCTTGTTTGTCGAGAGAAACCCCAATTCCAGTATCAGCAACTCGGATTTTCACCATTCCGGGAAACTGCTGGTTGTAAAAAGTTACCTTTTTTTTGATAACTTCGACACTGATGCGAATTCCCCCTTCTCGGGTAAATTTAATTGCGTTGCCGCTGAGATTCAATATTACCTGAAGCAGGCGTTGGTAGTTGCCGTATACCACAATTTCGTCCTCGGCTGCGGGGATTTGAATTTGAAATTGCAATCGCTTTTGCTGCACTTGAACTTGTGTAAAATTCTCAACTTGCTGCAACAGTTCGCCGAGTTTGACGGGAGCGAAGTCTAACTCCATTTTGCCGGCTTCGATTTTAGCGATATCCAAAATATCGTTAATCACATTGAATAAGTGTAAGGCCGATCGATAAGCTTCTTCGATAAATTGGTGTGCTTCTTCGGGGTCATCGGCCATGCCGTCTAGAAGCAGTTTCAGGAAGCCGAGGATGCCGTTGAGGGGCGTGCGGAGTTCGTGGGAAGTATTGGCAAGAAATTGACTTTTAAGTTGAGAAAGAGCGACGGCTTCGGCGCGGGCTTGTTCTAATTCTTGGTAAAGTGTAGCGTGGGCGATCGCGCTGCCGACTTGAGCGACTAACTCGCGGGCGAATTCGAGCTCGATTGGACTCCAAGAAGGGGAACTGCCGCAGCGGTGCAAACATATCAGGGCATTGGGTTGTTCTTCATAGGAAGTAGCTGCTACGAGCGCGGAATGGCGATCGAACGGATCGGCGACGGGGGAGGCGTAATCGACTGCTACGGGTTTTAAAGTGGCTAAAGTTTGAATCCACCCAGGCTGTTCGGCGGCGCGGAGTTCTAATCCGAGCATCGAAGAGTAAGGTTCTTGCCGGTACTCAGCTACTACTTTAAAAGTTTTCGATTGGAGACTGTCGATTTGATTTCTCGAAAGCGGGGGCGAGCAATCGCTGGCAATTAATTCTTGTAATTCGGGGGTACAGACTGGAAAATTGTGTTGATTTTCTGAGGCTATGTATGGCGAAAATTCGATTATTTCACTTTGTTTGTGGGAGGAGCAGATGATGCAGCGACTTGCATTTAAAATTTGACCAAAACTGTTAGCTATTTGCTGCAAAATCGTCTCTAGATCGAGAGTTTTATGCAGATTTTTAGCGATTTCGGAGATAATTTTGCGGTCGATTTCCGAGTAGGAAGGGAGGCTGATACCGATGCGATTCGCTGAATACAGCATTTGTTCGCGATCGTCCGGGGTAGATGACAATGCTGGATCTGGGATGAATTCTGGGGCATCTGCCGACAATTCTGCGGGTTTGTCAGACAGCAGCCTTCCCATAACTAAGACTTTTGCAGCTTTACCGTTTGAGTCGATCGCCGGAGTGACTGTCAAATCGAACAGAAAATATTGTCCGGCGTGACAAAATGGATAGCTGAACCGTTGCGGTACAAGGGTTTCGATCGCCCGCTGCAGCAGATCGAGATAAGGTGCGGGGGTGATTGGTTGCAGGGTTTCGCTGAGGGGGCGATCGACAATTTGTTCTGCACTGAGGTTGTACTGTTCGGCTTTTTGCCAGTAAAAAGATAGATATCGACCCGTTGCGTCTTGGGTAAATACTAATTCTGCCCCTAACTCTTCAAAAAAGGCTGTAGAGGCGAGGCTCGATCGCCGGAAATCCGTGTTAGAGTCCATCAGATTAGGGATAAAAGTAATTCGGATTTTTGAGTATTGAGTTTTTATAGCAAGAAGCAGAAGGCAGAAGGCAGACTTCTGTTGCAATCGATCGCATGGGGAAAGTGCAATGCGAGAATGTCCTAACCGTCAGAGCGGTGGCGATCGTTTAAAACTCAAGACTCAAAATTGTTTTGGGCTTCGATCGTTAAGTTGTGAGTTATGGAAGAAGAAAGAAGGAAGTTCGGCAACGGATTGTGTAACGGATGTCAGGGATTTCAGTCCGATGGAAGTCGGAAGATGGAAGATGAATTCGCTTGTTTTGGATTTAACGGATGTAACGGATAGGAAGAATGAAAAAGCAATCTTCCTATCGTGTTTTAGTAATGGCAAAACCTCCTATTTTTCGGGCGCGTTTGCTATATCGAGCCAATACAAAAATGTTGGTTTTTAAATTAATGATTCATAGCTGGCAACTCACAATTTACAAATTTTTTAGGCTGATTCCATTGCGTTTTGAGTTATATCGTGTCCTGTCGATTGACCGAGCTAAAATTGGTTCATAGTGCGGACGACCGTCCGTTTTCTGGTTACGGACTCCCAGACGTACTACGAACCATTTTTGTTGCGATCGTAGACCTGACATGATATTATTAATGAGTTTACCAATAATATTTTTTTATTTCTAACTCAACTCAAAACTCAAAATTATTTGCGATCGGCAGTTTTGGGTAATTCAACTATAAAAATTAAGATTTAGGAATTAGTAGCGCGCACGGATTAACGATATAGTTGGAAAATTACGCCAAAATTTGAGGGTGCGAACAAATCAAGCCGGGGAATCGATCGCGCATTTTTTGCTTCATAAAAAAGAAAACTTCCGAGGTTGTGAGTTGGCCGGCGCGAGTTCGGAAAAACCTCTAGCTTTCGCGGCAAAATCTGCCGGTTCTCGAAGCCTGATTTTGGGCGGGCGAGATCTAATTTCACAGCCAGCAGATTTGCGGGCGCTGTCTCGGGCGAGAGAAACTCAGTCGTTCCACTCACCGCGGGGCGGGATTGGGGGGTTGCGGCGCAAGCTCATAGCGCGATCGTCTTCGCGGCGTTCGCCTCTGAGCCACTGCTTGATTGCTGTTTCAATTACTTTGTTGGGGTCATTGGTCAAGTGCTTAATTTGGTCTAGCAGTTCAGGATCGATATGGATGGACAGTTCCACTTTTTCTGATGAACTGTGGGAGGATATACTTGACTCGCTCATAGTTAAAAAATCCTAGTTTTAATTCTTAAGTTTCAATTCCTTCTAGGAATTTACGCTTTTTTGTTGTGAAGGAAGTGTTTTGAAGGAAGTGATGCGTTACTCCTAGTAGAGATTCGCAGCGGATCAAAACCTGTATTTTGTACACCCTGACCGTCCCGCTTCCATAATTTGACCAAATTATCTGGTTGTTGTCAACCGCCAGCTTGTTCTCACCAATGTTTTTGAGGTGGCGAAGGCCCGGGAGTAGAGCAACCTGACTGGATTGGAGGTTTGAGAGGGGATGTTGGCGATCGGCTTTTCCCCAACCGTTCAACAGCTTTCTGTACAATACAACAAAAGTCAATATTTTGCCGATAGGTTTTATGACTAACGTTCCTGTATCTCGCATTCGTAATTTTTCGATTATTGCTCACATCGACCACGGAAAATCCACTTTGGCCGATCGCCTGTTGCAGCAAACTGGGACTGTGCAGGCACGGCAGATGAAGGAGCAGTTTTTAGACAATATGGATCTCGAACGCGAACGCGGCATTACGATCAAGCTGCAAGCGGCTCGGATGAATTATACTGCCAAGGACGGTCAGGAGTACGTGCTCAATCTGATCGACACTCCCGGACACGTAGACTTCTCCTATGAGGTTTCGCGATCGCTGGCTGCTTGCGAAGGGGCGCTGCTGGTGGTTGACGCATCTCAAGGCGTAGAAGCACAAACCTTGGCAAATGTCTACCTTGCCTTGGGAAATAATTTGGAAATTATTCCGGTTTTAAATAAAATTGACCTGCCGGGGGCGGAACCGGAACGGGTAAAAGGGGAAATTGAAGAAATTATCGGTCTGGACTGTAGCGGGGCGATTGAGGCTTCTGCTAAGGAAGGAATTGGTATTGATGAGATTTTGGAGGCGATCGTCGAAAAGGTGCCGCCGCCGCAGGATACTGTTGATAAACCGCTGAGGGCGCTAATTTTTGACAGTTATTACGATGCTTATCGCGGGGTAATTGTGTATTTCCGGGTGATGGACGGAAGTGTTAAAAAGGGCGATCGGGTTTTGTTGATGGTTTCGGGGAAGGAATATGTCATTGATGAATTAGGAATCCTTTCACCGACTCAAGTTCAAGTAGACGAACTGCACGCGGGGGAAGTTGGTTATCTGGGTGCGGCAATTAAGGCAGTAGCTGATGCTCGCGTCGGCGATACGATTACTTTGGTCAAGAAGCCTGCACCGGAGCCTTGGCCGGGTTATACGGAGGCTAAGCCGATGGTTTTTTGCGGCTTGTTCCCGATCGATGCTGACCAATTTCCCGACTTGCGGGAAGCTTTAGAAAAACTCGAACTCAACGATGCGGCGCTTTCCTACGAACCGGAAACTTCAAGCGCGATGGGATTTGGTTTTCGCTGCGGTTTCTTGGGTTTGCTGCACATGGAAATTGTGCAGGAAAGACTGGAGAGAGAATACAATTTGGATTTGATTGTTACGGCTCCTTCTGTGGTTTATCAAGTCACAACAATTAAAGGAGAAGTGTTAACAATTGACAATCCGAGTCACTTGCCAGATCCTCAGTATCGGGAGAAGATTGAGGAACCTTATGTGCGGGTAGAAATGCTGTCGCCGGAAAACTATGTGGGGACGCTGATGGAGTTGTCTCAAAATCGGCGGGGCATTTTTATGGATATGAAGTATCTGAGTCAGGGGCGGACTACGCTGGTTTATGAGTTGCCTTTGGCGGAGGTGGTGACGGACTTTTTCGATCAGATGAAATCGCGATCGCGCGGTTATGCGAGTATGGAGTATCACCTCATCGGTTATCGCGAAAATCCGTTGGTGAAATTGGACATTTTAATTAATGGCGATCCGGTTGATGCTTTGGCGATGATTGTGCACCGAGATAAGGCTTACAATGTGGGCCGCGGTTTGACGGAAAAACTCAAGGAGTTGATTCCTCGCCATCAGTTTAAGGTGCCCATTCAAGCAACTATTGGTGCTAAGGTGATTGCTTCGGAACATATTCCGGCTTTGCGGAAGGATGTGTTGGCGAAGTGTTACGGCGGTGATATTTCGCGGAAGAAGAAGCTGCTGCAAAAGCAGGCGAAGGGTAAGAAGCGGATGAAGTCTGTTGGTACTGTGGATGTGCCGCAGGAGGCTTTTATGGCTGTGCTGAAGCTCGATCGCGATTCGTAGTTTGTATGTAGGTATTTTGTTGGGGACAGGCCGTCGGGCCTGTTCCCAACGGGAGCATCTCAGTTTTGAATTTATAGTGCGAGCTTAAGAGCTCGCGAGTTGTACAATACACAAGCGGGGACGCTCGCACGCTCAATAAAAAAAAATGCTTTTTGCCAAACACCAGATGCTCCCATCGCATTGACGCAGGTGTCAAAGCAGCCATCGCTCAAGCAATGGAAAAACATCGCAGACTAGGACAATCAATTAGAATCTGGCGTGACGGTAAAATCGTGACTTTAACTGCTGCTGAGATTCCACCAAGAGCCGACAGCGACACTGCTTTTTAGCCTTGAGAAACCCGGTTGTTTACGGAAATACTTCATTTGACCCTTTAACAATCGTCAAAAACCCGGTTTTTTGGGTATTTATGCGTAACTCCTTAGATAACTACACACAGAAGCGATCGCATAACAAACAACCAATAATCAATAACTTAAAACTGAATTATTGTCAACAGTATTTTCCCGGAAATATTGAAGCTTTAATAAAAATTGCTAGCTGACATTTGCGAATTATAGCACTTTGTTCAATATATTTGAAAATGCTAAGTTAATTAAAGATTTGATGAAAGAGACGCATAAGTGTTTACATAGGCGATCGCAATTTTGTTATTCTGTTAGCAAGTTTCATTCGATCGACTGAATTTTTTTACCACAGTCCTACCCCCTAAACAGAACGGCAGTTTCCACAATGAGAATTTTAGTCACAGGCGGTGCGGGTTTCCTCGGTTCCCACCTAATCGATCGCTTAATGGCCCAAGGACACGAAGTAGTCTGCCTGGATAACTTTTACACCGGGACTAAACGCAATATCCTCAAATGGCTGGATAACCCCTACTTTGAGCTGATCCGCCACGACATCACCGAACCAATTCGGTTAGAGGTAGATCAGATTTACCATCTCGCCTGTCCAGCTTCCCCCATACACTATCAGTACAATCCTGTCAAGACAATTAAAACAAACGTCATCGGCACGATGAATATGTTGGGATTGGCCAAACGGGTAAAAGCAAGATTCTTTCTCGCTTCCACATCCGAAGTGTACGGAGATCCTGACGTACATCCCCAAACAGAAGAATATCGCGGCAACGTTAATTGTATCGGAATTCGCAGTTGTTACGACGAAGGGAAACGAGTAGCTGAAACCTTATCTTTTGATTACCACCGTCAAAATGGGGTAGACATTCGAGTTGTGCGAATCTTCAATACCTACGGCCCCCGGATGTTGGAAAATGACGGCAGAGTTGTCAGCAATTTTATTGCTCAAGCTTTACGAAATCAGCCGCTGACTGTTTATGGCGACGGTTCCCAAACCCGGAGTTTTTGCTACGTTTCTGATTTGGTAGAAGGATTCATTCGCTTGATGAATAGCGACAAAATTGGGCCGATGAATTTAGGGAATCCAGGCGAATACACTATCTTGGAGTTGGCACAAAAAATTCAAAATATGATTAACCCAGGGGCAGAAATTATCTTCAAACCTCTGCCAGAAGACGATCCAAAACAGCGACAACCAGATATTACTCGTGCTAAAACTTGGTTGGGGTGGGAGCCAACCGTGCCCCTGGATCGAGGTTTAGAATTGACTGTGAAAGATTTTCGCGATCGCATCGAGGGAAACCAACAGATAGGCAGAGGGTAGGCACGGGGGCACTACCCCTACAAGTTGTTCGCAATTAATAATTGAGGACTCTACCAATGACTAATGACTAATGACTAATGACTAATGACTAATGACTAATGACTAATGACTAATGACTAATGACTAATGACTAATGACTAATGACTAATGACTAATTTCATCTGATTAATTCACTAACTTTGAGGACATTTATATGCGTGTTTGCGTCATCGGTACAGGATACGTCGGCTTAGTTACCGGCACTTGCTTAGCACACATCGGACATCACGTTATTTGCGTAGACAACAACGAAGAAAAAGTTAAATTAATGAAGTCGGGACAGTCGCCAATTTTTGAGCCCGGACTGTCTGAATTAATGCACTCTGCCTCTCAATCGGGAAATCTAGAATTTACTTCAGATTTAGCAGCAGGAGTGGCTCACGGAGACATTTTATTCATTGCCGTGGGAACCCCTCCTTTGCCTACGGGGGAAAGCGATACTCGCTACGTAGAAGCTGTTGCGCGCGGCATTGGAGCTCACCTCGACGGCGATTACAAAGTGCTTGTCAACAAATCCACGGTGCCCATCGGTTCGGGGGATTGGGTGCGGAGGATTGTATTAGATGGTTTGGCTGAACGTCAAAAACCTCAAAGCGGTGATGGGGCTACTGGTGAGGAAGTAGCAGCAAAAACTGGCGTGCAATTTGATGTGGTTAGCAATCCAGAGTTTTTGCGGGAGGGCTGCGCTGTTTTCGATACGTTTAATCCCGATCGCATTGTTCTCGGCAGTAACTCTCAGCGAGCTATTGATATGATGCTAGAGTTGTACAAGCCGATTGTCGATCGCAAGTTTGCCGAAAATCAGTCATTGGCGGCAGTACCTGTCGTGACAACAGATATCAGTTCGGCAGAAATGATTAAGTACGCAGCTAATGCTTTTTTGGCGACGAAAATTAGCTTTATTAATGAAGTAGCTAATATTTGCGATCGCGTCGGTGCAGATGTTACCCAAGTAGCCAAAGGTATCGGTTTAGATTCGCGAATTGGCGGCAAGTTTCTGCAAGCCGGCATCGGTTGGGGCGGTTCTTGTTTCCCCAAAGATGTTTCAGCTTTAGTTCACACTGCTGAGGATTACGGCTACGAGGCACATTTGCTCAGGGCGGCGGTGGAAGTTAACGAACGCCAGCGGTTGATTGCTATTGAGAAATTGCAGCAAGTTTTGAAGATTCTTAAAGGTAAAACAGTCGGACTTTTGGGTTTGACTTTTAAGCCGGATACTGACGATTTGCGGGATGCTCCTTCGCTGAATTTAATCGACAATTTGAACCGATTGGGAGCGAAAGTTAAAGCTTACGATCCGATTGTTTCTCAGACTGGGATGCGTCACGGTTTGTCGGGAGTTTTGGTAGAAACAGATCCCGAAAGATTGGCTGATGGTTGCGATGCTTTGGTGTTGGTGACTGATTGGGAACAGTTTCGCAGTTTAGATTATGAAAAAATGGCGAAGTTGATGGATCATGCGGTGATGATTGATGGCCGCAATTTCTTAGATAAGAAGGTTTTAGAAGCGGCTGGTTTCCAATATGTGGGAATTGGAAGATAAGAAAGAGTTTTGAGGATAATCTCAATCCTGTAGGGTGTGCCGCAGCGCACCTTACATTTACTCGAAGATCGGAAAGAGAACAATAGAAGAGGGCGGGCACTCTTGACACCGCCCCTACAGAAATCAAAGGTGGCGAACAATCGCGGGTTTACTCGACGCGACTGCTTTAGAAACTTTCCATTAATGTTTTTTCTTGAGCGTAAACATCGCGTAGTTGTTGCAGTGCTGAGGCTGAAATTACCGATTTAACTGTAGCGACTAATTTACCCCATTCCAGCAAGCTGTCAACTGAAACAGCGGCTTTGAAGTTGTACGTATAAAATTTAGTCCAAAATTCTGGTGCTTGGGTGCGTTTCCAGCGTTTGTACCATCCGAGAAAATCTTGAGCGCAGGCTGGTTTTACTTCTAAGATTGGGGGGAAATCGGCGTAGCTGACGAATCTACTGAGGCCTTTGGCGTGTACGTACACCATGTTGTGACAGCATTCGATGCGGTAAATTTGGTCTGGTGTGATGTTGAATAAAAGCGCTACTGTTTCTTCGGTGACAAATCTCGATCGCGGATTGACGACTGACGATTTGTGAATAATTTTTGATGTGCCGATCGCTAACGATCTTAACTGATTGTCTGATATCATTGTAGCTACATATCCTAGTGGTAGGTAAATCTATCTGTTAGGTGCGAGTGACAGAAATTATCTGTCGGAATTAATTTTAACTGGCGATCGACTTTAGTTTCGCTGACTCAGCCACAAAACGGATACAAGCCCCCACTCCCGCAGCTAACAGCCCCAAATTTTAGATGCTTGTTCCCGATCGTAGATTCCTGTGTGAAATCAATCTAAAATCTCAAATCGACTGACTGACCGATCGCCTTTTGATACAATATACTAAATCCAAAATTTTGTAAATACTGAATATGAGCAAAGGCTTAGTCAGGTTGCGGGTTAGAGAGTTGGCCGCCGAGAAGGGATGGACGCTCAAGGAGGTTGCGGAGCGATCGGGCGTGGGCTACAGTACGATTAGCAATTATGCCCGATCTCAGGGCATGGCGATGGTTGATTTTGCGGCAGTCTACAAGTTGGCTCGCACCTTTGATGTGATGATTGAAGATTTTGTGGAAATCATGGAAAAATAGGTGCTGTTGGGCGATCGAGCATTTGGTAGAGATTGTAGCAGTTTTAAATCGGATAAACAACAGTCCCCAAATTAAGAATCTACAGTGCCGTTTCCCTATCATAAAAACATCCCAAAAACTTGTCGGGGCTGGCTCGGCGACATCTCACAAATCCACGTAAAATACCAAAAACTTGCCCCCACCACACGATCAATTCATATCAACATCTTACCCAATTAATTAATCGTACATTTTAATTACTTGTCGGTGGTGCGGGTTTTTGAGATGATCCATTTTTACCATAAATTGTTAGTTAGGGAAACTCCTAAAAACCGTGAATTTCTATGAATATTTAGTCCTAGGGTGCGTCGGCGAGCGAAAATCCCTAACCAAACATGGAAAATCTCAAATATCCGTACCTGTGCCATCAATCGATCGCAGCCAAAGTCGCCTACAATCAAACTAACCCGCTCCAAACCGGAAATTAGGAGAACCGTCAAATGATAGATGCAGCGCTACTATTGGGAGGGCTTTTCACAGTTGTTTGGCAAGCCATCCTGGGGACTCAAGCCAACGATGCAGCAAAGCACCTCTGTGTGACGGGGATAAAAAAATCATCACGAAACGGTAAAATTGTCAATCACGATTTAGAAAAATCCCTAAAAACATCTTTCCTGAAAGCTCAACAACAAATCGCCTCAGAATGCAAACAGGAAATCGACCCCAAAAATAGCGTTAACCGAGAAAGTTTTAGCTATTCGCTGCAAGATAGGCGCAGGGATTTTGATTGGTTGAAACGAAAGCTAGAACAGCTAAAATTAGATTTAGCCAATGTTGAGAAAGAAACAGTCCCGTCTGGGATTCCCATCGCAAGTTTAGATGAGATAGAATTGCTGCTGACTGCGACAGACGAGTTAAAGCAGAATCGGGTAGCAGAAGTCAAGCAAAAACTGCTCGAAGTTGCCCTAGAAAATTGCGATGTCGCACCATACAAAATTAAGTTAGAGCAAGATTTATTCGCCTTGGTTTCAGCATACTTTGCTCAGGAAATCAAGGAAAATGAAAAGGTTTTTCAGATTGTTACGGGGCAAACTTTGACGCGGATCGATCGCACAACCCAAGAGATGTATGCTTGGCTTGAGGAGATTGTGGAAAAAAGCCGGATTGTTTACCAGCCGATTGACTGGCGGGCTATTTGCCAGGAGATTTTAGACGAGAAAGAACAGCAGCGACTCAGCAGCAATCGGCTAACTTTTGGCAACTATCAAATAGATGATGTTTACGTGCCGTTGGGATTGGTGGAACGGCACAAAGTGACTGAGAAACGCGAGAATCTTGGGGCTGAGGAAGGTTCGGATTTGTATCGAGAAAAAGAAGTTACTCAGACATTTGAACATAGCGAGTTTCTCGAACAAGTGATCCAGCAAGGAAGTAGCCCGAAAAGCAAGGGAAAGCGGTTAGGAATTATTGGGGAACCGGGGGCGGGAAAAACAACGCTGTTGCGGCAGATAGCGAATTGGGTAGCGACGGGCATTTCGGAGGCTATTGTAATTTGGGTATCCTTGGCAGATTTGCAGGGGAAGGAATTAGAAACCTATTTATTTGACAATTGGCTGTTGGCGGCAATTAAGAGGGTTGGGAAGGCTGAGACGACGGCGGAAATTAAAGATGATTTTGTAGCACAATTTAATGCCGAGATCGTTTTGTTGGTGTTGGATGGGGCGGATGAAATGGCTGCGGGTGATGGGAATCCTTTGGCGGAAATTGAGCGGCAAATTAGGACGGGCGGCTGTGTTCAAAGGGCGCGGATTGTGCTAAGTTGTCGGCAGAATGTCTGGGATGCGATCGGTTCTGCGTTGGATACTTTTGATACTTATCGCACTCTGGAGTTTGCCTATCCCGAACAAGTGGAAATGTTCATTGATAAATGGTTTCGATCCCCCACGGGCGGGCACGGGGGAGAGGG
>NZ_JADEWT010000147.1 GCF_015207505.1 Tychonema sp. LEGE 06208 | reverse complement strand
ACCCCGCAACATCGCAATTTGCGCTTCTCGCAGCGCCGCAGCCTTAATTGGCGCAGTCTTCAAATGCTGGTAAAACTCATTCATCAATCCCAAAGTACCCTCATCCGAAACATACCACAAACTCCCCTGCGGATTATCGCACTACTACCTTGAGTGTAAGAATTGATGAAAGATTGTCCCTGAGCAATAGTACCATCCGCATTGCTGGCGAACATACCTACCAGCCAAAATTTCAAGAACTATTAAGAAACATCACATTTATTACCAATTTTGAGACAGGTGACTTATAGTTCAATACAATTGACTTAATATTTTTTGATGAACTTCATCTTACGATTTTATAGGCAATACAGGCATTTTTTGCAATTCAGATTATTCTTCAGTCAACCGTATTGACTTATACTTTATAGTTTCCCTAACTAAAACTGTAATATGAATTTAACAAATTCTCGTTATCAGCAATTAGCGCCATATTTAATATTTATATTTATTGTCACTGTCTTTTTTGCGATCGCCTCATTATTTCCTTACCGAATAGAGTACGATCCCATTCCTCAAATTAAAGGAATTTCCCAGTGGTTGAGCGGAGGATCTAGTTTAATCAACTCAGTTGTCACCGTAAATCCCAAAGATATATCCCAAGATATACAAACCTGGATAGTCTGGCACGCTCCCGGCGTTACCTTCACATTTTTACCTTTAATCGCCCTGGGATTGCCTTTAGGAATTGCAGTCAGAACAACGGCATACTTTTTATTTCTTTCAGGCGGCTTGGGGTGGATAAAGGTAATAGATACTCTCACCTCTGACCAAAAAATCAAAATAATTATAGCTGTCCTGTTATCTATCTATTATATAGAAATTGGCTCATTATTGGTTTTTACAGCAGGAGATGTGATTCCGTGGGCAGTCATGCCTTGGGTATTACTCTACGCAATGTATCTGTGTTCAATTTTATCATCAGGCAATAAATTTGACAGCCGCCTTCTAATTCATGCAGCTCTACTAGGTCTACTTTTAGGGGGAATTTACTGGTTAAAATACTCTGCTTTTTTAGTTTCTCTAGGAATTCTCGCATATCTAGCTGTATTTTTATGGTTTTTCAGCAAACAATATACCTTGAAAAACCGTTTTATCCTGTTAACAGTTTGTACGGGATTCAGCTTGTTACCCGTAATTGGTCTGAGTGCTATTCACCATTCACTTTCTGGAGTCCATAGTGCTGTAGAGCAATTTCAATCTGCTATTCCTGTGGCATCGCCTTCTACAAGAGGAATGCGTTTTTTGTTTAGTTTAATAGCAGCTCCTGGTTTGGGTCTATTCAATTCAGAAATTTTTACTCAAGGCAGGCTGTTGACCTGTACAAGCACAATTTTTAAACAGTTATTTGCTTTAGATATTTCAGGAAAAACAGAAACCTTTAAAATATTTGTAGGTCTAGCAGGAACCTTAGCAGCTTTTTGGTTTGTTGCAGACTGCGCTCGAAAAAATATATACAATAAAAAACTTATTATTCTTTGGGGCTGCCTTTCCACGATTCCTTTTATATTCATTGCATATATATCTTATAAAACTGGAATCAATCTATTAATGGCAGGCATCGGTCGTTATAGCAATCCTTTCTTTATACTTAATGTCTTTTTTGTTATTTCTTCCTACCTTTACTGGATTTCAAATCGGGAAAAATCTATCCTCTCAAAAATTGTCTTGTCTATTTTATTGGTATTCTTTGTCTTGCTGCCCCCGCTCAATTATATAGGTGATTGGGCTGAGGCTATAATGTTGCGGAAAAATTACGTAACAACAGAGAATTTTATCTATGTCGATATCTTGTCAAAAACGAATGTTAAATCGGTAGTTAGTCAAATAAATTCTGCTGTTAAATCACCTAAAGATGTTGTAGTCTTAACTAAAGATACCGATGAATTGCGTTTTGGTTCGTGGCTGGAAATGAGACACAGAATCCTCACACTTCCAATAGTTGACAGTGAAGAAGCTCAGATGAAAATTACAACAGCACAAGATTTGAGAGTCATACTTGTTGTATCTAAGGCTTTGGAGCAAAATGAAAATCAACTGGCGCTAATCAAGCAGAGATTTGCCCAATCAACTGGATGGACTCGGCTGCCAGAAAATCCAGATGCTGAGGTTTCTATTTGGTTTTCTGATTTGAAGGCTTGACAATATATAGCCTTTCTCAGATAAATGAGGTATGTGTGCTAATGGGTAATGGGTAATGAATAATTGGCAGGGCACCAGCTTTTAAGCCGCAAGCTTTGCGGTTATTGTCAATTACCTTTTGCTTTCATTACCGATTACCAATCACCACGGACTTCCAATCATCACAAAAGCCGACCAATAATAAGGATGTGACAACTTCAAATCAGCAAACCCCTGCAAAGATTGCGGCAACTCCACCCCCTCGCCCCGACTCGAACCCCGCAACTTCCCGCCCTCCAAACGCACATTACCCCGCAACATCGCAATTTGCGCTTCTCGCAGCGCCGCAGCCTTAATTGGCGCAGTCTTCAAATGCTGGTAAAACTCATTCATCAATCCCAAAGTACCCTCATCCGAAACATACCACAAACTCCCCAAAGCCGTTTGCACCCCCGCTTGCAGCGCCAAACCGCCAAAACCCAACTCCGCACTTTCATCACCCACAGCAGTCCGACAAGCACTTAAAACTAACAAATTCACCGGCGGATTATTCAATCTCAAATTCTGCAACTCATTCAATCTTAGCCGACTGTTCCACAACTGAATAAAAGAATTACTCGGAGCCCCCGGACGAAATTCGCCGTGAGTAGCTAAGTGAATAATTCCAAAAGGCCGGCTTTGATGCTGTTGTTTCAAATTCTCTAAAGTGAAACCCTCATTCAGAAAACTTGCTCCCGGCCACTCTCGCGAAATAGCAGCTATTTCTGCAGGCACTGCGGGTAAAGGATTCAACTCGGAAAATTCCGACGCGCCCATGGCTAGAACTTGAGAATTTCTGAGATCCACGTAGCGACTATCTGTTAAATTAATACTCGGCATCAAACTGAGACTGTATTTTTCCACCAAAAATTGCTTTCCGTCGTGCAAAGCAGCAAAGGGCATACCTCTCAAACCCCGATCGACAACAAAGGAAATAGTATCCGTTTCGCACTTTTGCAAATCCTCCTCCAAAGGCGCAACCATCCACTTATAAAGCTTTTGGGCTGATGGTAGATAACTCGTAGTAGTCCGCGCCCCAGGCTTAGTAATCTCACCCCTGAATTCAGTTACAACTTTCAGCAATTCTTCCCGGTTTGCTTGCGACACGGTTTTGTGAACCACTGCACCGCAAGAAGTTACTAACATTAAATCTAATTTGTCTGCTCGCGAAAACAGATAAATTAAGCTGGGTTTCGTGCCCGTTTCTGCACCCGCAGATGCTAACTTTTTCTTGATTTCGTCTGGGGATAGCAACTCGTCGCTGCTAACGTTGATACCGAAATATTCCCGGAATTCTTGGCTGAAAGATTTTTCCAGCAGAGGTAAAGCTGCCGATATTTGACCGACATCCAAATTTCTGCCGATTTCACTGCGAAATGCTGACTGAATAACTGAATCTCTGATATTTGAATTGATAACATTTCTCAGTCCTCTCAGAGATTGGATTCTTTCCGGCGGTATCCTTTCTCCGGGTTTTCCTATAACTCGCGATATTCTGTTTTGATTCCGTTGCTGTTGGGGGTTAAAAGGTTGGTTGGGTTCGGGAAAAACCGATCGCGCTCGATCGGGAAATCTATCCCTGAGTGATGGCGGCGGCTGATTGGTTCCCGGTGGAGTTATTCCCGGTGGAGTTATTCCCGGTGGAGTTATTCCCGGTGGAGTTATTCCCGGTGGAGTTATTCCCGGTGGAGTTATTCCCGGTGGAGTTATTCCCGGTGGAGTTATTCCCGGTGGATTATTTGGTTGGTTGGTAGTGACGATCGCACTATTGCCCTGAGTGTAAGAATTGATGAAAGATTGTCCCTGAGTAATTGTACCCGAAGTATTGCTGGCGATCGCCCCAGCAGTCCCGTTAACCGTCGCATCTCCCACCGCAAAAGGTATCCGCCGATTGACATCCCCGCCACCGTGGGCGATCCTGACTGTACCCGGTTGAGCGCCACCAAGGGTTGAGACACTCACAGGAGTGCGGTTTTGGTCAACAGTACCAGTGACTCGCACCAAACCCGGAGTTGCGATATCAACTTTAGCGCCCGGAGCATTCACCGATACAATGCTAATCTCATTTTGAGCGTTAATATTCACTGCAGGATTGCGATCGCGCCCCGAAAGATTAACATCTATTTCCCCGGTTCCGATCTGCCCTCCCGCTAAAATATCCACAATTGATGAAGCATTAATATTGCCAGTGCTGACATTTCCCCTGCTGCTAACTAAATCAACTACAACTCCCTGCAAATTTCCAGCATTGACATCGCCAGACGCTGTGAAGCTGACACCGTTAGCTGCGGTAACATTTGCAGTCTGAATGCTTCCAGCATTACTATTAACTAAAACATCACTTCCCTGTAAAATACCTGAATTTATATTGCCCAAAGCGGTGAAATTTACATTGCTGGTGGCGGTAGCACTGGTAACTCCAATCGTCCCCGCACGGCTGTTAATATTAACACCCACACCCCGCAAATTTTCTGAATTCACATTTCCCGCAGCTTTTAAATTGATATTTCCAGTTGACGCAGTATTGCCGATCGCAATATTTCCCCCATCACTATTAACATCAACTGCCGCCCCCTGCAAATTCCCAGTATTTAAGTCGCTAGAAGCTCTCAAAGCAACGCTGGCGGCGGCAGCATCAATCGATGCCACATTAATATTAGTTTGGGCGTCCAAATTGACTGTGGGAATCCCAGGATTAACTGGATTTGTGGCAGGATTAACAGCGATCGCCCCCGTGTTGATTTGTTGTCCTGCTAAAATTCTGACATCTCCCGCAGCGGCGATCGTACCCGTAGCCACACTTCCGCTGCTGCTGCTAGCCCTGAGAGTAGCACCCGCGAGGTTCCCTACGGTTAAGTCGCCCGAAGCTGCCAAAGTGAGATTTTCGGTGGCTGTAATATTGGCGGGTGTTGTATTCGGGACAATTGTATTCGGATCGGTCAAAACTCCCAGAGCACCTGAGTTGCTGGTAATATTAACTTGAGAACCCTGCAAATTCCCAAAATTCACATTGCCAAAAGCTGTGAAGGCGATCGCCCCAGAATTCCCAGTGTCGATCGCACCGGTGACAATATTACCCCCAGTCGTATTCAGACTAATATTGCCGTTGATATCAGCACGAGAGATATCATTAGTCAGAATAATATTGTTAACAGCTTGAATATTAATTGTCGAACTCGACGTTAATCTCCCCCCAACGACTACTCCAGCTTCCCTGCTTTCGAGGCTAACTTGTCCGCCGTTAATATCTCTAGTTTGCACATCTCCCGTTGCCGACAAAATCACCGGGCCGGCTGCTAAAATATTTTCCACAGCAATCAAATTTCTGCTAAAAACAGGTTCCGCAGTGAAATTTGCATCCTCACCCAAACTGTCAGGAGAAACATTAACAGAATTTGCCAAATTTGCCACTCCCGCCCGCAGAATCAAAGCCGGACTCCTGGTTAAAATCGCAATATCCGGGTCGGAATTCACATTTTCAGTCCGCAATGCCAAATCCGGGCCAGTAATAGTAATATTTTCACCAACAATACTCCCCCTCGCCTCTACTTTCAGCGAAACACCAGTATAATCCCCGAAAAAAACATCTCCTTCGGAACTGATAATCGGGTCAAATAAACTCACAAAATTTCCCGGCATTCCCGACAAATTCCGCACCGAAAAATTGCCTCCCGCAACAAAGTGAGAATCCCCCGAAATCGTGCCGTTGCTAACTAAACTCAAATTGCCTGCGCTTTGGAATTGCGGGGGAAGAGACAAGCCGCCCGTCGCGTTTTGAGTGAGAATGTCGATCGCGCGATCGGCCCGCACCTCCAAATTCCCCCCAGCCCGCGCCAAAAACGGATTCTGAACGCTATCTCTCACCCGCACCGCATCCCCGGCCAGCAAGCTCAAATCCCCCCCAGTTTGCAGCCTAGTCCCCGCTAACGTCAGATTTCCCGCAGCCCATAAATTCGCACTTCCGGCATTCAATTGATCCAGCGCAGACACATTCCCAGCAGCAATCGCCACATCCCCAGAATTCACCAGCAAACCAGAACCCACCAGCCGCACGCTACCGTCATCCGCAACCGCAACACCAGTCGCCTGATTTTGCCCCGTACCTGTCAGCAACTGCGGCAAAGAAACAGGATTTAAACCTTGTGGAGAATTCCCCAAATTCGCGCCCGCTGATATCTCCAAACTCAACAAAAATCCCGGTTGACTGATACGCAAAACATTCTCCCCCGGAACCGCAGCAACAGTAATTTGCCCTCCCGGTGCCGACAACTGCCCCGTACTAACAACCGTACCGCCCAACAAAGATAAACTCTGCCCCGGAGTCACAGCCAAATTACCAGCATTAACAATACTCCCCGGTTGAGTCGCGCCAAAATAAAAAGCATTGGGCGCACCAACTAACGCGCTAAAATTATTTGTACCCGCAGCATTAAACCAATTAGAACCAAAACCGACATTCGTCGCAGTAGTCGCAGTGAAAGCCCCCGGCACATTCAAACTCGCCTGCGGCCCAAACACAATCCCCGCAGGATTAATCAGAAACAAATTAGAATTGCCGCCCGTGACAGTAATTAAGCCATTAATTAACGAAGCGTCGCCGCCAGCAATGCGAGCTAATATATTTTGAATAGCCGAATTAGTCAGAAAATTAGCAATTTGACCTTGATTTAAGCCGAATTGACCAAAACTGTGAAAAAGATTTGCCCCGTCTCCCGACAAACTGCCGCCATTGATATCGTAGCGGTTGCCGGTGCGGGTAACAGCAGTCCCAGTACCATCAGCAGCCGGGACTATGGGCTGTGCTTGCGCCAAAGTATTAAAAATTAACAAAGAAAACGGACAAATAAATAACCCGACCTTTTTAATCTTTAAGTTGACGTTTTTCATGGCAGCTACAGTCGATCGCTATTTTCCTCAATTATTACACTTGCAAACCAGTTACCTGTCAATGAAAAATTAATTCCCTCATGACAACTCCCACCATCAAAAGCTTGTACACAGACGGCGCTTGTTCCGGCAACCCCGGCCCCGGCGGCTGGGGTACAGTAGTTTGCTACGCCGACGGCAACTGTCACGAACTCGGGGGAGCAGACCCCCAAACCACCAACAACCGCATGGAAATGCAGGCAGCAGTCGCTGCGCTCGAATTTTTTGCCAATTCCGGTCAAACCGAACCAGTCACCCTTTACACGGACAGCGAATACGTTAAAAACGGCATCACCAAATGGATTCAAGGCTGGAAAAACAAAGGCTGGAAAACCTCGACGGGCAAAGAAGTCGTCAACCAAGACCTCTGGCACCTGCTAGACAAGCTGAATTCGCGACAAGTCAAGTGGGAGCACGTCCGCGGCCACTCAGGCGACTTCTACAACGACAGATGCGATGAAATCGCCCGCAGCTTCTCGCGCAATCTCACTCCCAAACTGCAACAGCAGAAAGCAACCGCAGGCGGGACTGGGGCGAGTACGGGGGCACCGCCGCTACACTTGCAAAACCCAATTGTTTTGGAAGAAACGGACACAACTGGTAACAAAACGATAGAATCCTATGTCATAACTTCTGACCTTCCGAGCTCCAACTCTACCATGATGGATTCAACTGCCGATACCCTGGAGAACTTGCCCCGCGAGGTGAGAGTTCAGGAACTCCGCAACCTGATAGAAACTTTGCACACAGCCGATGAAGTGGCCACCAAGGGCTACTTGATCACCAGTTCTGAACTGGCTGATTTGATGGATGTAAATGCCAGCGCTGTCACCAGTCGCGGAGACAACTGGGTGTGGCGCAACTGGGTAGTTTCTCGCGTCCGCCGCGAGGGCAACCAAATTCTCTGGCAATTAGAGAGAATCGACCACGTAAGTACAACAGATTAGTCATCAGTCATCAGCCATTAGTCAGAATCTGACTAATGCCTTTTGCCTGCTGCGATATCTAGGGTTAATTCCCCGAATTATGACGGTAGGTGCGCGCCGCGTGCCTACCGTTTCAGCACATTAAAAATAATTTTATCTATAATTAAGAAAAACAAACAAATCCCGAACCAACCGTGAAAAACAAGAGTTCGATAGGTTTAATGAACTGGCTGCAACCAAAACAAGAAACCGTTTTGTTATGCGACTCAATTGCAGCAGCTTCTGACATGGCATTTATGCTCAAGGGTGAGTGGGATGGCTGCAATAGTTTGGTTCTCCCTAAATCCGACAAGGTAGCAATTGAAGCAGCCGCTAGTTTGCTGGAGGCATCGTGGTGCTACCAAAATGCTTCCGAAACAGTTTTAATTCGGTTAGCAGCGGACGAATTGCTCCGCCGTTATGCCCTGGGAGACAGATTTTTTATTAATGCCAATTTGAGATGCGCTCAATTGGATAAAGTTTGCTTGGAAAAGATTGATTTGAGTTATGCTAAATTAAATTTGGCTGACCTGGGCGGCACGAATTTAAGTCAAGCTAATTTAAGATCAGCGGAGATGCCGGGAGCAAATTTGAGTGGCAGTAACTTGAGTGAAACACAACTGGTCAGGGCTAATTTAGTTGGAGCTAATTTATCTGATGCTAATCTCCGAGGCGCAAATTTGAGTTATGCAGATTTAAGCAATACTAACTTAAAAAATGCAGATTTAAGAGGTGCAAATTTAGGTAGATGTGACTTAAGAAAAACTTGCTTGAATGAGGCGATGCTTGAGTAAAATAAGGGGCGGGGGAGAGCAGATTATTTATGCCCCGCGTTCCAATTAAGATTGATATTTGCGATCGCGCCACTAAGTCGCCCGCATCAAAAACAGAAATTAGAATCAGCAAAAACGCCAAAGGATCGCTGAAAGGACAAAGCCAAATAGGTACCAGTGTATGTTGGCTGACAGCGCCGTCGGTGCGATCGACTGTCAAGGTTAATAACTATCTCATATCACGTCCGGTCGATTACCATGACAAAAACGGAACGCACCTGCGTTCCAATCCGAACAAGGTTAAAGTCCAGGTATTTTATGCAAATTGCAACTGTCGCCGGCCCTGCGGGGCGACTCAATCTCACCGACACGGGCGCGGTAAGTGGCGAAGAACCACAACCCATCCCCGTCCTCTTCGTACACGGAATGGCATACCACCTTGGAGTTTGGGACGAGACGATCGCCAGAATGCGCGCCAATCTAGGTCAAAACCAGCGCATTCTGGCGATCGACCTCCGGGGCCACGGCACCTCCGATCCGCCCGCAGACGGCGACTACAGCCCCGACGCCTGCGCCACCGACATCATCGCCGTCCTCGACGCCCTGAACATCCCCCAAGTAGCCCTTGTCGGGCACAGCTTCGGGGCCCTCGTCGTTCTCGCCACCGCCGCCTCCGCGCCAACGCGGGTGACGCGCCTCGTTCTCGCAGATCCGCCCGGTGACTTTAACTACCTGCCGCCCTCCGTGTACGAGGAACAGATGGTTCCGTTCCTCGCAGCGCTAGCGGGCGACGGCTACCGCGCTGCGGCAGAGGAAAAGTTCGCCCAAGCCCTCGAAGGCAGTACCCTTGCGACGCGCGAAACCACGATCGCGCGCCTCGCATTCACCCCGCGCGATCGGCTGATCGGTATGTACAAAGGTATGTTTGCTTACAGCGCCGTCGGTGCGATCGATCGCTACTTAGCAACTCCGGGCGCGCGAATCGCAGCAGTGCTCGCACCCGCCAACTCATGGCCCTTCAGCCTCCACATACTCCGCCCCGAAATTGCCACCGCCGTCATACCCGAAACCAGCCACTGGTTACAGCTTGATGCGCCGGTTCCCTTCACCGAAGCCGTGGCGGCCCAATTGAGCAGTCATTAGTCATTAGTCATTGGTCATTAAGTAAGTCGGTGGGGAAAAACACAACTGTGTTAAGAAAGATAAATGAGGCTCAAACCCCAATCCCTCCTGCATTCTGTCTCCTGACTCCAGCCTCATCCCAACTACAAATATTTACGCCTTTCTACTTAGTCATTGGTCATTAGTCATTGGTCATATCGTTTCCGGTTGCATCGGAATGATGTTAACAGTTAACAGTCAACAGTCAACATCATGAGGAGTGCAACCGGAATTGATATAAAATAAAGTAAAGTTCCTAGTGCGGACTTGCATACGCTTCAGGATTGTGGACTAAAGTCCGCACTACAAACCCTTTTTGTGACGCTCGTAGACTGGACATGATATTAAACCCAAAATAGACCACAAATTAACAATTAATCTATTCTAATTCTCGATCAAAATCACGGCGGCAATCATCTAACAAAGCATCAAGTTCTGCGGCAACTTTCCACATATTTCGACCTTTCAAAAAAGCTGCGATCGCAGCTTCATAGGGATTTCTACCAGTTTTTTTGACAGCCGCGATCGCCTCTCGGTTAGAAAATCCCCGCCCGCTAACCAACCAAGCAGCCAAGACCTGTCCTGTGCGTCCAATTCCACCGCCACAGTGAACTACCACCCGATCGCCCGCGCTATCTGCAGATGCCAAAAACGGTAAAATGCGATCGATTAAAATTTCGCGACTGGCCAATTCAAAATCGGCGATCGGAGCCCAGCAAACGCGATCGCCCCCAAAAACATTTCGATAGCTTCCCACCAAATCACCATAGCGGACGAGTTGAGATTCAGCAAGCAAACAGCAAACTCGATCGATCTTCTGTCGCCGCATAAAATCAATCCATCGAGCAACTTCTGCATCGCCGTATCCCGGTTTGGCCGCACCAAACACAACTAATTCATGCTCAGAAGCCGCCGCAAATTTGTACATAATTATATTATAATTGCTATCAAGTTATACTATTTAAATAAAAATGTATCTGCGTTGATTTGCGTCAATCTGCCTGACATCTGCGGTTGACTCAATCAAAATTTTACACGAGCAATCTAGTCCCGTCCAATTCTTCAATCCCAAATCTAAAATAGCATGAGTCCCAGCTTGCGAACAGTCAATGCTACCAGATATGTCACTCCTTTGCGTGAGGGAGGCTCGCTACCGGCGATCGTCGAAGCCGACGATGAGGGTATGTACGTACTCAAATTTCGCGGCGCGGGTCAGGGAGCAAAATCTTTAATCGCGGAGTTAGTAGCCGGGGAAATTGCGCGCGCGATCGGGCTACCAATCCCCGAACTCGTGTTTGTGGAACTCGATCCCGAACTCGCCCGCACTGAACCAGACCCGGAAATTCAAGATTTAATTCGCGCTAGTGCAGGCCTCAACCTCGCCCTCGACTATCTCCCTGGTTCCATCACCTTTGACCCCGTAGCGGGCAAATCTGAGGCGGATCTGGCCTCGGAAATTGTCTGGTTCGATGCTTTTGTCACCAACATCGATCGCACGCCGCGCAATGCAAATATGCTGGTATGGCACCGCCGGCTGTGGCTGATCGACCACGGTGCGGCGATGTATTTCCACCACACTTGGAAAGATTATCTATCCCGCAGCCGCGATCGTTTTCCCGCAATTAAAGACCACGTTTTGCTGCGTTTTGCGAGCAATCTGGAAGCGGCAAACTTCAAGATGACTCAGATTCTAACGCCAGAAATTATTCGCAACATCGTTCAACTGATTCCCGATGTTTGGCTGGTGGGAAATTCGCCTTTCACCGACAGCAACCAACATCGCGATGCTTATATTGAGTACCTGCTAAACCGGCTAGAATCAACACATATTTTTTTGGAGGAAGCGATTAGTGCCCGCTCGATTTCTGTATGATTATGCCATTATCCGCGTCGTTCCCAAAGTCGATCGCGAAGAATTTATCAACGTCGGGGCGATCGTTTCCTGCGGTACCAAAAAATTTCTCGAAGCCCGGATCGAAATTGACGAACAGCGCTTGAGGGCGATCGACTCAACCTTAGATATGGAACTGATTCGCAACCACCTAGCCGTCATTCCCGTCATTTGTGCGGGCGGCCCCGAATCTGGCGCGATCGGTCAACTTCCCCACAGAGAGCGCTTTCACTGGCTCGTAGCGCCCCGCAGCACGATCGTTCAAACATCGAGGGTACACACTGGTTTGTGCGAAAATCTACCGGGTGCGATCGAACATTTGCTCAATACAATGGTGCGATAGTTTCGCAAGGTAAAAAAATGATCCAAATTGAACAAACAAATATGAGCTTCCCACTCTGGGGTTTAGTAATTTTCATCCTGTGGACGATCGCAGTTGTAGTCATGCTGCTAACCGTCAGGATTCGGCATCTATCTGCCGGCGGTTCTCCCAAAGATTTCGGCACACCAAACGATCAAAGTTTGCTGTGGCGGCTATTTCGAGTACAATCCAACTTGGTAGAAAACCTGCCTTTGTATTTGGGAGTGGTTTTTCTCCTAACAGTTAGGAGTGTTTCGGGAACAGCCGTAGACGCGCTGATTGTAACGTACATCGTGTTTCGGTTGATACACTCAATAATTCACATTGCCGGCCTCGATCCCAAATTTCGGATTGTGAGTTTAGCAGTTCAGTTAAGCTGTTTAGTCGCCTTAACTATTATGGCAGTTTTGTAGTTGATAACTTACACAACGATCGCATATATTGTAGGGTGCGTCAAGCCAAAAATCTAATTGTTTCCCACATAGCCTAAGTCTGACGCACCTGATATCAATTCCGGTTGCACTCCTCATGATGTTAACCGTTAACAGTCAACCGTTAACAGTCAACCGTTAACAGTCAACAGTCAACAGTCACCAGTGAATTTACTATTCCGATGAAGAGAGGATTTGATATGATACATCAAAATTTATGAACAGAATATTTCGCGAGCTCGCTCTGATTTTAATCGTATTAAGCTGCATTACTACTGTTTTAATTCAGCCATCGCAATCAGCCTTAACCGCACCTACTCCAGCGCAGGAATCTCCGCACCGACAAGGAGATGTTGCTCAAACAATCAATTTTGGACGGCACTTTCAAGAATTAGGGGTTGAAGGGGCGATCGCCATTTACGACTTGAATAGCGATCGGCTTTACCAACACAACCCGCAGCGCAACAGCACAGCTTTTTTACCCGCATCTACATTTAAGATTCTCAACTCTCTAATTTCCTTAGAAACAGGCGTAATTTCCAATGAACTTGCAATTCTAACTTGGGATGGAATTCAAAGGCAAATTCCCGCCTGGAATCGAGACTTGAACATGAGAGAAGCCATCAAACTTTCCGCCGTCTGGTTTTACCAAGTTCTCGCACGCCGAGTCGGACACGAACAAATGCAAAAATGGGTAGCAAAAGCCGATTATGGCAACCAAAACATTGGAAAAAAAGATGATATTGATAAATTTTGGTTAGAAGGAGAACTGCGAATTTCACCCAATCAACAAATTCAATTTTTGCGCCGTCTCCACAACAACGACTTACCCTTTTCCGAGCGATCGCTCTCTCTAGTTAAAGACATCATGATTGTCGAGCAAACTCCCAATTACACAATCAGAGCAAAAACAGGCTGGGCTGGCTTTGGAGAACAAACAAAGGCGGAAATTGGCTGGTATGTCGGTTATTTAGAGCAGAATAAAAATGCTTACTTTTTTGCCACAAACATTGACATCCGCAGTACAAAGGATGGAGCAGCTAGAATCGAGTTAACGCGCCGTTGCTTGAAGGATCTGGGGCTGCTTTAAGTGCTTTATCTGTTCTTTAATAAAAAGCGTGTCAATAATTCTTCTAAAATCTTACCCTTTCATATCTTGAAAAACATCTGCGTGTAAGCTGTTGTGCAAATAAACATTGTATATTTTGATGACAATCAAAAATCCTCTCCCCCTCTCCC
>NZ_JADEWT010000146.1 GCF_015207505.1 Tychonema sp. LEGE 06208 | reverse complement strand
CCCCATTCCCCATTCCCAAATTACCAATTCGCGATTAACGAGACATGGAAAATCCCACCAAAAATCCACAGGAGGAAATACCACCCGATATGTACTTAAAACCTAAAATTAAAATTTCTTGGCAAGTCATATTTGCCATCTCGATGTTTTTTTATATGTACCTGCCCATATTGGTACTCACATTTTACAGCTTTAACAAATCGCGTTTTAGCGCCGGCTGGGAAGGATTTACCTTAAATTGGTACGTTCAATTATTTAGCGATACGCGGATATTAATTGCCCTCAGAAATAGTTTAACAGTCGCTGTTTGTGCAGTTGCAATCTCGGCTGTACTCGGAACTTTAATGGCCGTTGGTTTAGCCCGCTACCGCTTTCCGGGGAAAAGTTTATATCAGGGAGTTTCCTACTTGCCGATTATTATTCCAGATATTGCCAGCGCGGTTGCTACTCTGGTATTTTTAGCAGCCCTCGCTATTCCTCTGAGTTTGTGGACAATTGTCGCCGCCCACGTTGTGTTTTGTCTGGCTTACATCGCTCTAGCTGTTTCTACTAGATTGGCGGATTTAAACCCCTATTTAGAAGAAGCTGCCTTAGATTTGGGTGCAACACCTGTTGAGGCTTTTATTCAGGTTTTGCTCCCTCAATTAATACCCGGCATAGTTTCTGGTTGTCTGCTGTCTTTTGTCCTCAGCATGGACGACTTTTTGATTGCGAGTTTCACCGCAGGTAGCGGGACTACAACTCTGCCGATGGAAATTTTTAGCCGGATTCGGACTGGAGTGAAACCTGATATTAATGCTCTCAGCGTGCTGTTAATAGTAGGTTCGGGAGGATTGGCATTTTTAGCAGAATATTTGCGCGGCCGCAGCGACCAAAAACGGTCTCATTAGTCAGTTGGTAGTTGGCAGTTGGCAGTTGGCAGTAGTCATTAGTCAGTAGTCAGTAGTCATTAGTCATTGGTTATAATACAAAATCCGGGTTTTGGATACTTTTTACGAACCAGTCGGCGTAGGCCGACATCGTTTGTGTAGTAGCGGTTTCAACCGCCGAATCATCAAGGGGGTATGTTACCCGGATTTGGTATTATATAGCGGTTATCAAGCGTGGTGAGGTATGCCCTATGCCCTATGCCGCATAGTACCTCATCTTTCTGAAAAAGGCTATAACTGGTTGTTAGTCACAAAAAAACCGGGTTTCTTTAAGAAACCCGGTTTCTGAAGCGGTAAGGTGGGCGGTTCGGCACACCCTAAAGAGGTTCTGCCTCTAGGACTGAATTACTATTTTGCTGGTAATTTAACCTTACTAGCCAAACCTAGCGCTTCCAAGACTTGAATTGTCATCCAAGTAAAGTCAATTTCCCACCATTTCATACCGTGACGGGCAGAGTATTGAAAAGCGTGGTGATTGTTGTGCCAGCCTTCGCCGTAAGTCAAAACCGCAACCCACCAACAATTAGTAGAACTATCTTTAGTTTCGTAGGTGCGGTAGCCAAACTTGTGAGTTGCACTGTTTACAAACCAAGTGCAGTGATACACCAAAATTAAGCGGACAAAAATCACCCAAACTACAAAGGGCCAGCCTGCGGCGAAGTAAAGCAACACGCCAAAGACGATTTGTATGGGGAGAAAGTAGTTTTGCAAAAATTGGTAAAACGGATCGCTGGAAATGTCTTTTGTGCAGCGAGCAATTTCAGCGTGGGCGGGGCCTTTATAAAGCATCCAGCCGAGGTGACTCCACCAAAAACCATTCTGGGCATTGTGAGGGTCGATCGCATTTTGGTCGGAGTGGGTGTGGTGCAAGCGGTGCAGCCCAACCCAATCAATTATTCCTCCTTGACAGGCCAGGGCTCCGCAAAATGCTAGAAAGTATTCTACGAATTTTGGTGTCTGAAAGCTGCGGTGGGTGAGTAGGCGGTGCCATCCGAGAGTTATTCCTAAACCGCCGGTGATCCAGTGCATGAATACTGTTAAACCAACTGCTGTCCAGTTGAAGTTACTCGGTAAAAATGCGAACAAAGCTCCGATATGCAGTCCTGCTAAACTAATAACGTGTTTCCAATTGTATTGGAGTTTTTCTTGTGTTGCTATTGTCATTCTTTTTTTTGATTTCTGATGAGATGCAGACTGGAATTCACGTATAAGAGTTTGGATTGAGTCGCGAACTGTTTTGGTGCACGCTTGCCCAAACTGAGCGAGAATGAATGAATGATAGATTTGGGAGTATCTGTGTTTGGCATTTAATAGTGCTGTCGGGAAATCCCGACAGCACGCTTTATAAAAAATGCTTTTTTCAAAAATTAGATGCTCCCCTAGATTTTGGATGAGGATCGAAAAAGATTTACGATTTAATTGTGAAATTAAAAATTTTGGCTGCAAAACAAAATTTTTTGTTTCTAGTTCTATTATAACTGATTGTGGTGTTGGTTGGGTCGATCGCGCCAGATGATTCAATCTGTGTTCAACGCAACCTGACCCGATCGCCAAAACTGGCTCATTAGTCAGTTGGCAGTTGGCAGTTGGCAGTTGGCAGTTGGCAGGAAAGCAGTCAACAATGCCCAATTACCAATTACCAATTACCAATTATCAAGTTACTATTTTTCTGCTAATTTCACTTTGGTTGCCAAACCCAGCGATTGTAGCAGTTGAATAGTCATCCAAGTGATGTCGATTTCCCACCATTGGAGACCGTGGCGAGCGGAGTATTGAAAGGCGTGGTGGTTGTTGTGCCAGCCTTCACCGTAGGTGAGGACAGCAACCCACCAGCAGTTGGTCGAGCCATCGCCCGACTCGTAGGTGCGGTAGCCAAATTTGTGGGTAGCGCTGTTAACCAGCCAAGTGCAGTGGAACACCACCACGATCCGCATAAATACGCCCCAAACCACGAAAGACCAGCCGCCTAATAAATAAAGCAACACGCCGAACACGACTTGGATGGGTATAAAATATGCTTGGAGAAACTTGTATACTGGGTCGTCGCCGATGTCTTTGGTAAAGCGAGGGATTTCAACTCTGATCGGTAGATCCGAGAGCATCCAGCCCATGTGGCTCCACCAGAAGCCTTGATTTGAATCGTGGGGGTCTGTTTCGGTGTCAGAATGTATGTGGTGTAATCGGTGCATTCCTACCCAGTCGATCGGGCCGCCTTCACAGGACAGGGTGCCACAAATAACTAGAAAATACTCTAGCCATTTGGGTGTTTGAAAACTGCGGTGCGTAACGAGACGGTGAAATCCGAGAGTAATCCCTAAACCACCTGTTACCCAGTGCAGGAATACTGCTAAGCCGACAGCAGACCAGCTAAAATTACCCGGCAGTAAAGCAAATAAAGCGCCGATGTGCAGAAAGGCCATAAAGCCTATGACAGGCCAATCAGGAGAAGTTTTTTTGGAAGTTGCAATCGTCATGAATATATTATGTTTACAAACTAGAGGCCGTATTTACGCGATAATCAACGGCGCGCACGCAAATGGTGAGCGAGGTTATAGATGAATAGCGTTTCACGGCTACAGGAAGCAGAACAGGCACTCTTTCAGATTTTTTCTGGTATTGACGCGACAGTCAAGCAAAATCTTCAACGAGTCTTAAAAGCTTTTCGCAGCCACCGGGTTGGAGTCCAGCATTTTGCAGGGGTTACGGGTTACGGCCACGACGATTTGGGTCGGGAAACTTTGGACGCGGTGTTTGCCGCGGTAGTAGGGGCAGAGGCGGCGGCTGTGCGGGTACAGTTTGTTTCGGGTACTCACGCGATCGCCTGTGCTCTTTTTGGCATCCTGCGTCCTGGTGACGAAATGTTGGCAGTGGCTGGTTCTCCCTACGATACTTTAGAAGAAGTGATCGGCTTGCGGGGGCAAGGTCAAGGTTCACTGATTGAGTTTGGCATCCTTTACCGTGAGTTGCCTCTAACTCGCGAAGGTTCTGTGGATTGGCAGACATTGAGCTCTACTATTTCAGCAAAGACTCGCCTGGTTTTGATCCAGCGCTCTTGCGGTTATTCTTGGCGATCGAGTCTGTCTATTTCAGAGATTAAAAAAATCATCGATCTAGTCAAACATCAGAATCCTAACACAATTTGCTTTGTGGATAATTGTTACGGCGAGTTTGTTGAGGATTGCGAACCTACTGCTGTGGGTGCGGATCTGATGGCTGGTTCTTTGATCAAAAATCCGGGGGGTACGATCGTCCCCACAGGAGGTTACATCGCCGGGAGGGCCGCTCTGGTGGAGGCTGCAACTTGTCGCTTGACGGCACCGGGAATTGGCAGCAGCGGAGGCGCAACTTTTGATTTGAATCGCTTGCTGTTTCAGGGTTTATTTTTGGCCCCTGGGTTTGTGGGGGAGGCGATGAAGGGCAATCATTTGACGGCTTATGTTTTTTATAAGTTGGGTTATCGGGTGAATCCGATTCCTTTGGCGAGGCGCAGGGATGTGATTCAGGCGATCGAATTCGGTTCTGCTGATAAGTTAATTGCTTTTTGTAGGGCGGTTCAGCAAAATTCTCCGGTGGGTTCCTATTTAGATCCGGTGCCGGCGCCGATGCCGGGGTACGAGAGTCAATTGGTGATGGCTGGAGGTACTTTTATTGATGGGAGTACCTCCGAGTTTTCCGCTGACGGGCCTCTGCGCGAGCCCTATGTGGCTTTTTGTCAGGGGGGAACTCATTGGACTCATGTATCGATCGCCCTCGAAGCTGCGATCGATGCTGTAGGGCCCGCTAAGTGAAGATGTGATTAAGGTTGATCGGCTAAATTTGTGACTAAACGGCCGTCTTCCATGTAGATAATGCGATCGGCAATATCGAGAATGCGGTTGTCGTGCGTGACTAGCAAAATCGTGCAACCTTGTTCTTTTGCTAGTTTCTGCATAATTTCTACGACATCTCGCCCGGATTTTTTGTCTAAAGCGGCGGTTGGTTCGTCCGCTAATACTATTTTAGGGTGGCTGACTAACGCGCGGGCGATCGCCACCCTTTGTTTTTGCCCTCCCGACAAATTTTCGGGATAATAATTAGCCCTCTCTCCCAAACCAACAGCTTCTAACATTTTTATTGACAAAGCATCCATATTCTGATTTAGCATTTCTTTGTGCAATTCCAAAGACATTCGCACGTTTTGCTTAGCTGTTAAAAATGTCATCAAGTTATGTGCTTGAAAAATATAACCAATTTGCTTTCTGAGTTTGGTTAACTGATTTTTTCCAGCGCCGCGTATTTCTTGCCCGAGAATTTTGAGACTACCTTCTTGAGCCGAACGTAGACCGCCTAACATCGTCAACAAAGTCGTTTTCCCTGAACCCGAGGGCCCCGTCATAATTACTATTTCTCCGGGGGTGATGTCGAGATTTATGTCGAATAAGGCTTGTTTTTTGAGAGAGCCTTGACCGAAGTAATGGTTGAGGTTTTTGACTGAAATTACTGGTGCGGTTGCGGTGGTTGGGTTTGCGGGTGAATTTAGGGTTTGCATGGTAATTTTTTTGGTTTTTTTTGACCGCAGATGCAGGCAGATTGACGCTGATGAACGCAGATTAGAAGATGTCTGCGGGGTCTGCTGATTGGAGTTTGCGGAGGGCGAGGGCGCCGGAACCGGTACACATCACGATCGTCAAACTCAACACTACAACCGCTCGATTTGCTGTCATCGCAATTGGCAGCAATGTAGCAGATTGTGCTAAGGAATACAGCCCGTTCGCTAAAACAATTCCCGGCATAAAACCCAATACAGCTAATAGCAGAGCTTCTTGAACCAAGACTCCGACTAAATAGCGATCGCTATATCCCATTGCTTTTAAAGTCGCGTATTCCGCCAAGTGATCGGAAACGTCGGAGTAAAGGATTTGGTAAACGATAATCAGACCAACAATGAATCCGATGATTGTACCGAATCCGAAAATAAAGCCGATCGGAGTAGCATTTCCCCAATAAGCTTTTTCGATTTCCGCAAATTCTGCCAAAGTCAAAACTTTAACATCATCTGGCAATATATTTTTGAGCATTAACTGGACTTTTTTGATATCAGCACCGGGTTTGAGGTTGATTAAGCCGACATCAATTTCGTCAGGTTTGCGATCGGGAAATAAGTTCATGAATGTAGAATCGCTAGCAATGACATTGCCATCGGCGACAAAGGAAGCACCGAGAGTAAAGACTCCTCCCACTTGAATGTTGCGTTTGTTTAGTTCAGTTTCCAGCGTAGATTGTTTGTTAAAAATATTGGCAATTTTGCCGTACTCAGGTCGAGAAGCTTGGTCAAACAACACGCGATTAAACATTTTAATTTGATGCAAGTTTTGATTGACATCGGGCAAATTAAATGTGATATTTCCGGGATCGATGCCAAAAATTAAAATCCTTCTAGTAGTGCGGTTTGTAGGATTTCGCCACTCTCCCGTACCAATATATAATGAAGTCACGAACTTGACTCCTTCCACTCCTTCCGCTTGGTAAAGTCGCTCTCTATTGAACTGTTTTACCGCTGCAAAAGTTTCAACTTGAGGATTGATTAAAACTAAATCTGTCTGTAAACTTTGGTGCGGCTTAACGGCAGAGTCGAAGAGTGCATCTTGAAATCCCAGTTGCACGAATATCAAAATATCTGCAAAGGCAATTCCTGAGATAGCGACAGCAAGGCGAGTTTTTTCTCTAGTTACTTGCAACCAAGCAAGGGGTGTTTTGCGAAACATAAGCTTTGTTTGGGAATTGGGAATTGGGAATTGGGCAATACGGTTCAGATAAGACAGATCCCCTCTAGCCCCCCTTAAAAAGGGGGGAACAAGAAGGTGCTGCGAAGTCCCCCTTCTTAAGGGAGATTTAGGGGATCTTCGGGGAATTAACAGTGTTAACCCAAGCGTATTGGGGCATAGGAGCGAAGTCGAAGCATTGGCATTGAGAATTGAAAACTGGGAATTGGTGATTAGTTATTTATTGTCGATCGCTTAAAGCTGCTTGTTCAAGTTGACGTTGGCGCATTAGGAGGAATAAAGGTAAACCTAGGGAAACACCAACCAGTAAATTACTGGCAATATAAATCCACAAAATTTTCATTTTTAGACGCGAACCTTCGCTAAAAACAAAAATCCACAAAACCACGGAAGACACGATGACATCCATGCCGAAAAAACCGGAAATCTGGTTCGCAAATAATTGTCCAAAGAACTCGTTGACATTCAACCCTTTTTCTAAGAGAAACGGGATAAACTGGGAATAGGGCAAAGCTGTTCCTAGAATACAGAGAACTAAGTAGGCAATTTTAAGCATTGGGAAACCTCCACTTTGTTAATTTTAAATCCCTGTATGGGCGAGTTTACTCAGTATTACTGAGTGCTTTAATATCGGATTGCATAATTAAGTTAATATTACGCGAAATCTTATCAATTTCCCAATCCCACCACCGAATTTGTAATAGTTGTGCAACTTCAGCATCGCTGAAACGCTGTTTGATTAAACCTGCGGGATTTCCTCCGACAACGGTGTAAGCGGGAATGTCTTTTACTACAACGGATTTGGCGGCAATAATCGCACCGTCGCCGATTTTGACTCCGGGCATAATGACGGATTCATAGCCGATCCAAACATCGTTACCAATTACGGTATCGCCTTTGCTTGGCAGTTCGATTAATAGATTCATTGCTGTTTCCCAGCCGTTACCAAAGATGGGAAAAGGATAGGTTGAAATGCCGTCTAGTTTGTGGTTTGCACCGTTCATGATGAATTTGACGTTGGTGGCGATCGCACAAAATTTACCAATAATTAATTTCTCACTCCCGTAATTGTAAAGTACGTTTCTCTCGAAATTTTCCGGGTCGATGGGATCGTCGTAGTAAGAGTAATCACCGACAATAATATTGGGCGATTTAACAAAGTTTTTGATAAAGCAAACCCGGCGCTGGTTTACCATCGGATAAGGTCGGTTTGGATTTGGCCCTAATTCTGCCACGTTTCTCAATCTCCCTAATTTTTAATTGCTACTTGTACCTGCAAATTTGTCAATCCCGCAACTTGTTTGCTAGCTTCAGGATTCAGGTGAATTTTCACTTCCACAACTCGGCTGTCTAAGTTTTCTCCCGGCTGGTTGCTAAACACGTTTTGCTTGCTGACTTTTAACCCGATTTCTTTAACAGTTCCCGGCAATTCTCCTGAAAATGCTTGGCTGGTAACATCTGCTTTTTGCCCAACCTTGATTTTGCTGATGTCGGTTTGGTAAACTTCGGCAACGACTACCATTTGCTGAGTTTCTCCCACGTCTGCAATTCCGTCATCGCTGATTTTTTCTCCTACGCGGGTGTGAATTTTGAGGATTTTTCCGGGTTGCGGAGTGCGGATGTAAGCTTGATTTAATTCGGTTTGGGCGCGATTGACTTGGGCGATCACGCTATTGATTTCGGTTTGGGCTGCTTGGATATCTACCGGGCGTACTTCGCCTATCTTGTCGAGAGTTGCTTCGGCTTCTTTTAGTTCTTCGCTGCCACTGTTTTTGATGCGGTTAAGTGTTGCTTCAGCTTCTGCTAACTGCTGGATTGCTGTATTGTTAATTCGGGAAAGATTTGCTTCGGCTTCTGCTAACTGCTGGGTTGCTGTACTGTTAATTCGGGAAAGATTTGCTTCGGCTTCTTTAAGCTGCTGCCTTGCGGTACTGTTAATGCGGCTGAGATTTGCTTCGGCTTCTTTAAGTTGCTGCCGACTTGTTTCTAATGTCAGCCGTTTGCTGTCCATTACCGATTGAGAAATAGCGCCTTCGGCAACAAGTTCTTTGTGCCGCAGATATTCGGTTTCGGCATTAGTAGACTCGGCTTTTAATTTGTTAATTGTTGCTGTTTGTGCTGTTTTTTCTCCTTGCCACTGTGCAGTTATGCGGCTAATTGTTGCTGTTTGTGCTTTCCTTTCTCCTTGCCATTGTGCAGTTATTCTGCTGATAGTTGCTTGCTGTGCTTTCCTTTCTCCTTCCCATTGTGCTTGCAGCCGATCGACAGTTGCTTGTTGCGCCTCCCGGTTTCCTTGCAATTGGGCTTCTAGCTTGCCAATTGTCGCAGATTGTGCTGCAAGTTCTCCCGACTTGGCGCCCGCTTTTACCTTGGCTAAATTGGCTTCAGCAACTTTGACTTTTTCTTTGGCTTCGTCTAAAGCAGATTTTAGCCGATCGCCCGCATCCAAAATTGCGATCGACTGCCCTGCTTGGACGCGATCGCCCTCTTTGACTAAAAGCTTCGCCACGCGATCGCCATCCAACGCCTGCGACACCCCCAACCGAATCACTTCCCCCAGCGGTTCCAATCTTCCCAAAGCCGTGATTTTTCGGGGCGGAGGTGTTTCTACGGGTAAAGGTTCAGCATTTTTAGCTAAAGATCCAAACTGAGAAATGCCGTAAAAAGTTGTACCCACGCTAATAGCAGCGCCAGCAACTACCAATCCCATTACCAATTTATTTTTAGGCTTGATGAAAGATTGAAAATTCATATTCCTCCTAGATTTGCGGTTGTTTTTTTTCTAAATAAGCCAGCAGCATTTCTTTTAATAAATTCGCTTGTTCAGAAAAAGATATCCTTTCCCCCTGATAAAACCTTCTTACCAGCAAGCCGTCAACAGAGTTGATGATAAATATAGCAATGGCCGGATCGGAAACACCCAAGTAGCAACATACTGCCTCTTCGTAACGCTTTCCTGCTTGCTGAAGAGCATGGTTGTTGTCAATATCTTGGCGATTTTTGTTCTGACAAAAATCAAACATTATCAACAAGCTCTTCATAATATAATCTTCATTCTTTGCCAGATGATTCATCATTTCTTCAATCCTTTCTCCCAGGGTGGGTGGATTTCCCAACTCTGCTAGTTCTTCTTCTTTGGTATCTTCATAACTCAAGTATTCAATTAACTGCTCGAACAAGCTTTCTTTGCTTGGAAAATAGTGGTACAGCGTGCCTGTTGAAACTCCAATTCCTGAGGCAATTTCTCGCATTGTGACGGAGGAATAGCCTTTTTCGGCAAAGAGCTCAAAGGATTTGTTCAGTAATTCTTTGCGGTACAATTCGCGGTCAACTATTTTTGGCATAGGTCGATCTATCTTCTGATTTTTTATTCCAGATCCTAGGTGATCGGAGATTTAAGGGCGATCGACTAAATATTCCTATATCGAACATCCGATATAGTATAACCGAATACAAAACAGGCTCTTGGTGGCTGAGCTTGGAAAAATAAGGTATATCGAACAGTTGTTATAATTAATCTTTCACAGACTAGCGGAGCTTGTCAAGGGGTGCAGTAAAATTATTTTTAGAGTCGATTTGTCGGGGCGGGTTTAGCCCAAAATCCCAAACACCCGCAATCAATCTCCGTCCAAAACCCGCCAATCGTGCGAATCTGCACCTGAATGATTATGAAAATCCGAACCTACGAAATCGGCGACACCCAAAAAATTATAAAACTGTTCTACGACACAGTGCGCGAAGTCAATATCCGCGATTACACAAAAGCCCAAGTAGATGCTTGGGCTCCAGCCGATATCGATATTGAAAGTTGGACTAAAAGTTTAAGCAGTAAATTTACTTTTGTAGCAGAAGAGGGCGATACAATCGCAGGTTTTGGAGAATTAGAAGCCAACGGCCACATCGATCGCTTTTACTGTCACAAAGACTTTCAAAGACAAGGAGTTGGCAAGCTTATTTTAACACAAATTGAGTCAAAAGCCCAAGATTTAGGACTTAAAAAGTTATTTGCCGAAGCCAGCATTACAGCTAAAGCTTTTTTTGAAACCCAGGGATTTATGGCGATCAAAAAGCAAGAAGTAGAACGGAGAGGTAAAAAATTAATCAACTTTGTTATGGAAAAATATCTATAAACAACAACCTTTTGTGTAAAATTAGATCGAAGAGTTTTGCGGAGGAGTTGTGATGGTGACGGAAGCTACAAATGTGCTGGGCGGAAAATTAGAGACTTGCTGCACGTCGCCCATGACGGGGTATTATCGAGACGGAAAATGCAATACCGGCGGCGGCGATTTGGGGGCTCACACTGTTTGCGCCCAACTGACAGAAGATTTTTTGCAATTCACCAAAAGAATGGGAAACGATTTGAGTACGCCGGTTCCTGAGTTTAAATTTCCGGGATTGAAACCAGGGGATTGTTGGTGTTTGTGCGCTTCTCGGTGGAAGGAAGCAATGGATGCTGGATGTGCGCCGCGCGTGGTTTTGGCTGCGACTCACGCCTTGACTTTGGAATACGTTTCTTTGGACGAATTGAAGGAACACGCTGCTGATTTGTAGGAATGTGCGATCGCCTTTTTTATGCAAACCCTAGGATGCGTCAGTTGGCTTTATTTGTTCAATCATTAAACAGTTTCTGACTGACGCACCTGAAAAAATACTTATTGCATAAATGTTAGAGAAAGCCTGTTAACCGCAGATGAAATGCTGACAAACACAGATAGACGCAGATAATTTTAAGAGAATTATTGTGTGTTTTATTTGGATATTAAAAGTGGTCAAATTTGGATTCAGCGAAATCAAACTGACAGCCAAATTGCTTGAGATGATTTCGTTCGCGACACTATAAAATTCCTTCGTAGTGAGGAGTTGAGTCCGCATCAATCCTAGGAATAAAGTCCTCACTACAAACATTTTTAATTAATAGTAATTAACAGGATATATGATATCATTTCCTGTCGATTACTACAACACAAAGGAATTTTTGCGGACTTAAGTCCGCACTACGAACGAATTTTATTGCGGTCAATCGAACGGACACGATATGATGCACTCTACAACAAGTTTAGACCTCTGGTAACTTATACTGCGCGACAATCCGCTTAGCATATTCCGGCACATGAGCCTCCAATTTATCAGGATAATTTCGCTTCACGTACAGATAATTGCGAGTGAAATGAGAATCAATTGAAAAGCGCGCATATTCCAAACCCTTCGGCCCAATTCTCTCAATAAAAACTCCCATCAACTTCGCCGCCCACATCGGTAAAGTCACACCTTTTTCGTAAGCGGGAATACTTTGCTGAACGGCTTCTTTGCGGTTTCCTTGAGACATCACCGGCTGAGTGTTTAGCTGATCCGTTACCAAGTCTAACATTTCTTGCCCGGTATCATTTCTTACTACAATCCACTGCCAACCAAAAGGTGCGCCCATGTAGCCGACAACTAAATCTGCTAAAGAATTGACGTAATCAAAACAGCTCAAACAAGAAGGAGCAAAAACATCTTTCAATTCTTTAGTATTCAAACCAAAAAACGGCACTTTTTCTTCCGAACCATCTTCGTGTTTGAAGTGAACGTTAAAGTCTTGCATAAACTCGTAAGAAACCACCGTTTCAGGAGAGCGGCTAGTTGTATCTAGAAACTTTTGCAAGCCTGCACGGCTGACATTATCGACACAGGGAGTTCCGAGAACGTAAAGCTTTTCTAAACCGAGTTGTTTTTCGACTGTTCGCAATGCTTGAATTTGACAGCCTACACCAATTACTAACAGTCGTTTCATTCCCGATTTTTCGATTTGTTCTAATACTGAAAGGTTGGGAGACAGAGTTGGTTTGTTGACTTTGGCTGCGAGAATTTCTTCGCGATTTCTAGCAATTATTGGCATCGGTTGAAAGCGGTCTTCTTTAGTGTTTTGGACGCAGACAACGCCTTCAACAATGCCTTTTTCTAGCATTTCGATCGCAATTGAGCTGACAATTCCCGTCCACTGAGCGCCTTCAATTGGTTCTTTTTTCTTAGCAGCCATCATATTTTGACTGACTCCGAAGTACCAATCGTCGGGATTGTCGAGATTGCGCGATCGCCCGTGAATCTCTGCTTCTAGTTCTGCGATATGCTGTGTTAAGAAAGCGCAAGCTTCCTTGACATAATGGATATAATATGTATCGCACAAACCGCATTCGCTGCAAAGCTCTTTAGCGGGGCGGCGGCTTCCGGGTTTGAGGGCTTTAGATTTTTGGTGTTTAGTGGAATCTATGGCGGTCATCTAAATTGCGGATTTTATGGAGCAACGGCTTTTGTTAGGATATCACACCAATTCCGGTGATTAATTATCATAAACGCCCGATCGCCCTGGAGGGAACAGCCAGCAGCAAGCGGGCTTTACCTGTTGTGCGAATTCTCTCGGCTCGCAATTATTAGTATTGCTCCGGATCGATCGGGCGATCGGGCGAAGAATTTTCTAAATAAAGCTATAAAAAAAATGGTAAAATTGTTCCTGACAACAGCCGTCGCTAGCATCATACTCAATATCGCAATTTCGAGCTTAGGATTTGCTGCTTTAGTTCGCCCTGTGGCGGGTATGAATAAAACTGTTATCGCCCTAGAAACAATGCTGAGCGCGACACAAAAGCCCGCAGCGATCGACTATTCGCGCTTGGAGATTAGCGGCATGAAATTGGGGATGTCTGTAGAAGAAGCTAAACGCAAGTTGGGAAAACCGCAGCGAGACGAAACTAAATCTGCTGGTTCAGTAATTGGTGGCAAGATTCGCACGTTAACCTACTCGAAATTGACGGTAGCAGCATGGGAAGGCAAAGTTTATTTAATTTCTACTACTAATCCCAAGTTGGCGACAATTGATGGTATCAAGGTAGGAGAGGGCAGGCAAAAAGTTGTTAAAACTTACGGTTACGGGTGGCAATCTGTGCATGGTGAAGCCACTCGGTTGACTTACAGCAATGACCAAAAGGCTTCTAATTTGGTTTTGGAACTTAAGGGCGATCGCGTGCAAAAGATTCTTGTCGGGACGCAGCTAGAATAAAATATTATATCAATTCTGGTTGCACTCATACAATGACTGTTGGCTGTTGACTGTTGACTGTTGATTGTTGACGGGCGGGTCAAAAAACTGCATGGTTGAGTGTTAAGTGTTGACTCAATTTTATTATTCCGATGCAACGGGAAACGATATTACACAACAGTCTAAGAATTCCCGCGTACAGGTTTGCAGTCAGGACTTGCGTCTTTCCGATTAGAAATGCCATTTCATCCCTGGACTAAAGTCGCAGGGCTGACGGGGTGACAACCCCGTTAAAACCCATAGCTAACAAAGGTTTGACCGATTTATGGTAAAAAAAGATGGGGTCAATATCGTTAAACAACCCCATCTATAGAAAATGTTACCTCCATTTTACCAA
>NZ_JADEWT010000145.1 GCF_015207505.1 Tychonema sp. LEGE 06208 | reverse complement strand
ATGTATTTGACGGCGGCGGCTACGAAGGCGAACTCGGCATTTTCAGCCTGGCTGGAATGTCCGCATTTATACCCGGAACTCCAGAATTCATTGCCGAAGCATCCCGTAGAGTTTTAAGCAATTCCACAAACGGACACATTGTAATTAGCGACAGCATAGAAGGGGCAAAATTCACCGGTGCGATGCCCTTCGACGGAGACTGGGACAGCGGCGAATATCAGGGTATCAAAACTTTCTCCATGCTACCAGGCGACACGTTTGCCGTCATGTTAGTCCCCAATGGTACAGTACAGTCATCGCTTCAATCCTCATATTCGGGAAATTTGTTCCCCGAAAATCGTCCCTTATTTAGTATCGCCACAGCCAATCCCAACGATACCGCTCATCTGCTACAAATAGCCGACATTACCGGCAGCGGCAACACCTTTGCCCTGGAAGATATGTCGCCTCCTAACTCGGACAGAGATTACAATGACCTAATCTTTAAAATTAGTGGCGCAACAGGAAACGCACCCCTGCTAGATACAGTCATCAATCCTGACAGAGAATGGCGCAATACGACTCTAGGACAACAATTGCTCGCCGAAGCCAATCCCCCGAATTCTGACAACAATCCGCCCGTTGTTTCACCAACAAGCACTCGGACTTATACAGAATTAGAGACAACTATTTCATTAGACAATCTTGCCACAGATGCAGAGGGCGACCCCCTAACAATTAGCGTCCAGGGTCCAGTAAACGGCACAGTAATTTTCAATCCCTTAACGAACAAAGCATCCTTTAAACCAGCAACTGGTTTCTCTGGAATTGCCAGCTTTGATTTCCTTGCCAGCGACGCTTTTGGGAGTTCAACGCCCGCGCGGGTGACAGTCAATGTCAGCGACGTTCCGCTGCTGAATCTAGATTTTGTGAAGCGAAATCCGAGCCTCAATGCAGGAGAAAATACGGAATTAGTTGTGCTGGGAGATTTTGCCGACCAAAAAGGTGTAGTGCTGCCAGATTCTTATTTAACTTACACTTCATTCAATCCAGAAGTAGCACCAATTGACGCAGCCGGGAAAGTGACAGGTTTAACCAACGGCACTTCAATTTTGAGCGCGAGTCGCAACAACCTGCAAGCAGTCACCCCAATCCGAATTGGGACGATGCCAGCACCCACAACAGACGCTCAACTGCATCAGATACTAGCCGAAATGTACGGACTAGACCCCTACCCAGATGCCGTCTCCCTGACACCCGGTGCAACCCGAAAACTCTCCCTCGGCTTAAACTCCAACTTCACCGAAGCCAACTTAACCGCAGCCAGCACAGGTACGCGCTACTTTAGCAACAACAGCAACATCCTCAACGTCAGTCCCGACGGCACCATTACAGCAGTCGGCATTGGCGATGGCACCGTCACAGCCATTCACGGAACCGCCCAAGCCACCATTCCAGTTCGAGTCGAAGCACCGCAAATCGGCACAACTGCCTTGGGAACCGACGGTGGCATCATCAACTCAAACGACGGAACCCTAGCAGTAATGATACCTCCGGGTGCTCTAGAACAGAATACAACCGTCAGCATTGCCCCAGTCAACCAACAAAACTTGTCCCTACCGCTACCACCGGGATTTGAATTTGCAGGGGCCTTCAACTTAAACTTTAGCGATAACTCCCTGAATATACCCGCCCAGCTAGCAGTACCAGCACCCGAAGGATTAGCACCAGGAACTCAAGCATACTTCCTCCGAAAAGGAGCAATTCCTGACGCGACCGGCACTTGGAATCCGATTTGGCTGCAAGAAGAATCAGGCATAGTCGGGGATGACGGCAACATTCGCACCCAGTCTCCTCCCTATCCAGGTGTGGTCAGACCGGGCGAATACGCAGTAGTTTACGCCAGTCCCACAGGCAGCGCCACCTTAGTCAAAGGTCAGCTTACCCTCAACTACAACTTCCCCCTAGCATTTTTTGGCATCATTGACCCCCAGGGAAATATCGGTCAGTTAATCGACCCGGACAAATTCGTTACCACCCCAGCCTTTACCGTAACTCGCGACATATCTTCAGTGCAGGTGGTAGCAATCCCCAAGGTGGGACTTCCCGTCATAACAGAGGTAGGCGTGCAGCGAAACGACGACGGCACTGCAACATTTAAGGCAGCTTTGAATATGCCAGCCCCAACTTCTTCTGACCCCACAACACCTCCTGTCCTCCAAAAAGCTGAGCTGAAATTCAAGGATGATTCCGGTCAACCATTTGAGAACAATGAGCCCCTCTTATTTCTGACCGGGGGCAACATTCTGGTCAACAATGCCAGCGACTCCAAAGGCAGTAAGTTTGAGGATTTGACAGTTAAATTCTATGCAGGCAACTCTATGTATGAGGGGACTGTAGTACCGACACGCAGCCGCTCTCTTGGGGGCAATCAGTATGAAGTAGCAGTTAAAGTGCCTGATACAGTAGTGCTGGGCGCTTCAGGCATCGTAGTGGAGAGGAAGCAGAACCAGACCGTCGAGCAAAAAGGTGTTACACCAGTATACAAAGAAATCCAGTACCACAGCAATCCAATTCGCCTGCCACAGGGGGCAGAGTACGTTTTTGCAGCCTTGGGCGGTTCTGACCGAGTAGCGGTTCTCAACGGTAAAAACCCCGAATCAGTGGTTGATACTACAAACAGCAAAGACTTGCTGTTGGCTCAAATTCCTGTGGGGACTAGCAGTGTCACAGATTGGGCAGAATCAACAGCCGTGACTAGCGACGGAAATCGCGTTTACGCAACCTTGAGGAATTCAGGTCAAGTGGCATTGGTCGATGCAATGGTACTGCGACAGGTAGATACTCAGCCAAATACCCCAGGCGTCAATCCCATTGTCCTGCCGGCGGGCGCTAGACCCAAGTCAATAGTCATCAGTCCTAGAGACGATTATGCTTACATTGGCGACTTAAATCAAGCGAAAATTTACGTCCTTGACATCAACCCTAACTCGGCAACTTATCACAAAGTAGTTGAGACTATTAACGTCACTTCACCATTAGGATTGAGTCAGTTGGCAATTAGTAGTGATGGGCGGCGGCTGTTCGGCACGGGTTCTGATAATAATGAGCAAGTGCCTAATCGTCGGATTTATGCAATCAATATTGACTCTAAGGACCGACCGAAGGATGAAGATTCTAATCCTCGTAAGTGGCATCAACAAATTGGAGTTATTCCTACTATTTCGGAGACCGAGGGAATAGCAGCTACGAATGAGCCGACGAAAATGGTGTTCACGAACGGATTGAATCTGATTAATACTGACCAGAATGACGGGCCTGGTTTTGGGGTGTTGGAAATTACTTCGGACGACCCTCTTAACTTTACTGCTTCTGTGAGTTATGCCCCTTTAAGTTTGGGTTTTCCTACTGATTATTTTGATGTGAATGAGGGGGTATCTGTCACTGTAACGCGGGATGGGCGGTATGGGTTTGTGGCTGGTCGCAATTCTGGAAGTCTTGGCCCTAATGCAGATGTGCGTTCTGGGGGAAATATTGGGATTATTAAAGACCCCTTGGGCCCGAATCCTCAATTAATCGGTGCTACCAGACCGATTCCAGAGGCTCTTACTAACGATTTAGTGCTTTCTAATGACAACAAATACCTTTATGGCTCTTATCCTTCTCTGACTGGTAGCGGGAGCGTTTATGCTTTCGATGTTGAGGAAATGATTAAAACTCTGGACAATCCCGGTCAATTCAAAATTGATAGTCTTGACAGGGGTGTTAAGTCTCCTTTCTTCAATGCTACTACGGCGAGGTCTGTGACTGCGGTTGATTTCACAAGGGTTCCTATTGATGATATAAATCCGGCTATTAGTATTGCTGCTGACTATGGGATTCTTCAGGAGAATCGACCTGCTAATCAGTTTACTTATGGGGTGCCGTTGGGTACAACACGCGCACCAGTCGGTACTGGAGGCAATTTACGGGATTTGAGTTCTGCACCGACTGACTGGCTGGATTTGAAGGGGCCTGGTGCAACGACAAGTGACCTGACTCCGACTTTTCAATGGCAGTTTGCTCCGGGTTGGGAGGATGTGAAAGAAGTTAATCTTTTTGTCAGTACCTTCGATAAAGGGGAGGGTTTGTTGCCAGAGGATAGATGGGAGGATCTCGCCAATATCCAAAATCCAAACTTCAATAATCTCAGCCCACAGCAGCAGCAAAACTTGCTAGCAAAATGGAACTCCCAGTTCGGCACTTTAGACTATAACCCCAACCGCATCCTCACAGCGACTTGGAAGCCTGGTCAAGGCTGGGTGGGGCTTGGTAGTCTACCCCTTGACCCTTCAAACACCAATACCCAGTTCACGCTGCCCGATAATCGGACTCTGACGGCTGGTCAGACTTATCATTGGGCTGTTGAAGCTTTGAGCAAGGATGGAAAGCGAAATCTTGATGTTGGGCAGTTCAAAACATCGCCACCGCCTGCTCTCAACGGCAACAGCACTTTCAGCAGCGTCACTGTACTGACCCACGGTTTTAAGCCTCCGGTCATTACCGCACCAGGGATTCCCAGCGAATTCTACAAAATGGCTGACAGCATTGCTACTACTGGGGGTGAAGGATTGCTCATGCGCTACGACTCGCCCACAGGTAACTGGGTTCCGGTCGATAAATACGGGCAAGTCTTGGGTGATTTCTTTAGTAATTTAACTTATTTTCCTAATGGTTTTGACCAAGCCGCTCCCAGTTATCGTACTGCTTTGTCGAGCTATATAGCTCCCTACCTCCAAAGCAACAAACCATTAGTGCTTCTGCCTGACTGGTCTCAAAATAATGAGTCAGCTATTCCCGATTCTGGCTTCACGGAGGCAGCAGCAGATAGTTTCTTTGCCTCGCTGGTGCAGCTAGATCAGTCGCTAGGAGGTGGTGCTAACTTCGACAGCCAAGGGAATTTTGTTCGCTCTCAGGGGGCAATTTTCAATTCGCCACTGCACTTTGTTGGCTTCAGTCGGGGGGCTGTGGTCAATAGCGAAATCATTCAGCGTGTAGGGACTTACTTCCCTCTAGCTGGCGGGAAGGAGAATTCTCTGTTTCGCGACCTCCAGATGACTACATTAGATCCTCATGATTTTGACCAACCAAGTTTTTCGGTACAGTTACCATTTCTAGGAGAAGCGGGATTTGCAGATTTCCGCGAACCGAAGGTTCAGGTTTGGAAGAATGTGACTTTTGCGGACAACTACTACCAAACGGTGCCCAGGCTAGACCAAGGCATTCCACAAATTCCTACGCTGACACCTGCGGGTCGAGACATTCCCAATTTGAGCGGGCCCGATGCTCTGCGAACAGAGATTAGAGCAGGTCTCAAATTTCCCAGAAACAGTGCGGGGGAACTTCTAGGGAAGCCTGACGAAACGGTTTTCTTGGGTACTCGACGCAATGCTGATGGTTATGAAAATAGTTTACCTGGGTTTACCAGAGACGATCTCGCTGGGGGAACGCACGGGAGAGTCCTGACGTGGTATGCGGGGACTGCTGACCTCGGACTAACTGAGTATCGCCAAAATTCTTCTAGTACGCAACCTGTTGACCCGATCTCGCGGCGTCGGGGTGATGGGCATTACGAGCAACTGTTTGACAGAGACTTTTCTTTCAGTGGAACTGCTCAAGACCCTCGTGTCAACCCCTGGTACACGCCTAAATATAGCGGGCAACCTAACTTTTCTCTGGGTGCTGCTAATGCTCCTAATGAGGGTATTGGTACTGGTTGGTTCTATTCTGTTCTTGGAGGTGGGTTGACTAAAGATCCCAATACGGGTGCGATTACTAATTTGCGACCGACTAATAATGTGGAGCGCGTGCCTCTTTCTTTTGACAATACAGCAGAAAGCAGGATGCGGGGAGATTTTGCGATTCCTACTCTTTTTGGTGGCAATTTTGATGCTGTTTTTAATCCGCGTAGTTTGTTCCGAAATGCGATTAGTAATGCGATTCCTGGTTGGTCTTTTCACGGCGGTACGTCAAATATTACGTCGCCGACAAGTAGGTTAGTTGATTGGAGGGATATTCCTAGTCTTGACAATTACAGGACAGAGGTAGGGTACGATCCAGCTCAACCTAACTATGCTCTGAGATTAACATCTGATGACAGCATTACACACAATCGGTTTGTTGTGCCTGATTGGGGGACTTTGCGATTTAATCTTCATGTTCCTAATCCTAATGGTGGCACGTTAAAGGTTTCTATCCAAGGCGATGAACCTGGTTATGAAAATTATCAACCCATAGGTAATATTGACTTGAGAGTGGCCGATGGTCGAGTTAATCCAGGTGATTTAGCAGAAATCGCTTACCCTACAGGCTATGCTGATACTGACACTAACCGGATTGGTTATGGTAATGTAGGGTTTGAAACTTTCCATGTTGATGTACCTGAAGTGTTGCGGGGCAAGTCAGCTAAGCTTAAGTTTGAGTTGGAAGGGAATGATACAGTTTATCTTGATGATGTCTTCTTTAAGAGCACTCATCTCATGTTTGGTAATCCTACTTTAAACGGACAAGTAGCTAGACCGAATGCCGCTGCTAATGCCAACAACTATTTGATTGAAAAACCACAGTATTCGCTGTCTTATAATGAGAGTAACAAAGGTTCTAATTGGGTGAGTTGGCAGCTAAACAAAACGTGGTTGGGCAATCTTGGATCACCACAGGGGGGTGGTGCAGAGCCTTACGATCCTTTCCCTTGGAGGTCAGATAGCGCACTTCCCAGTGAATTAGATACAACCGAGGGATGGGAATACCGAAATAGTGGTTTTGACCGAGGTCACTTGACTGCTAGAGAACAGCGTCAAAGAACTCAGAAAGATCAGTTTGCTACATTCCTGACAACGAACTTACTTCCACAAGAACCAGGGGAGAATCAAAGAGGAGCATGGCGAGCGTTAGAAGTCTTTAGTAAGGGAATTGTTAAGGATCGTGGTTGGGAATTGTATAACATTGCGGGTGGATATGAATCGTATAATGACGAATTACCACCCGATAACCCCCTCAATATAGAGAACATTAATCTTCCTGAATTCATGTGGAAAGTGATTGTACCTCTAAGACCTGGACAAGGTATAGCAGATGTAACAGCAAATACACCTGTAATAGCTGTCATGCTACCTAATTTTCCTAATTATCCCGGTACAACGCGAATACCGTGGTTTGATCCGGAAAACATAACTACTGTTGACAGGATTGAAGAACTTACAGGTCTTGACCTTCTCTCCAACCTCCCAGATGAAATTGAAAATATATTGGAGAGCCGATCCTATATTGGTTCAGTGACAGTTAATGATTTTCCAAATGTAGTTACCTAAGTTTTGGTAGTAGCTAACACTTGGCAATAATTGCTTAACTAGCGAGGGCGAATCAATTCTTCCTCGCTACTTTTAATACAGAAAACTTATTTACTGACAATGGTCATTCCTAATACTGCCATCTGGCATAGTTGTATTACACAAAATTGCGCCCCTAATTCTGTTAATGTTAGCCATATCTAAATTGATGAAAGATTCACTTAAGTCTACATTGGTTAAATTAGCTCCATCTAGCGAAGGCTCCTCTAAATTTGTATCTCTTAAGCAAGCCCCTGTTAAATTGGCATTGCAAAGAGCGCTTTGTGTCAAATTAGCTTCGCTCAAATTAGCACCGCTCAAGTCAGTTGCTTCCCATATAGCTTCAGCTATACTTGCCCCGCTGAGGTTAGCTCCCCTTAAGTTGGCTCCTGTTGAGTCAGTACAATCCAAATTTGCCCCACTTAAGTCAGCTCCACTCAGATCGATTCGGCATAATTCGGCAGAAGATAAACTAGCATTGCTAAGATTGACCCCCGATAGGTCAGCTTCAGCTAGCTTAGCCCAATCAAGTTGAGCATCGCTTAAGTTAGCACCGCTGAGATTAACAAGACTCAGATTTGCTTTAGTCAAGTTAGCACCGCTGAGATTGATACCGCTCAAGTCATTTTGACCTGGTTCTAGGTCTTCGACGTATGTCACGTCAGCAACGTTTAAGTTAGCACGACTTAAATCAACTCCAGAGAAATCCCTCTCTCCCGCAGCGTAACGCCTATATAGTTCTTCAACGTCCATAGCTTTCTTATGCAAGTTGTTTATGCTTTCATATTAGCACGCACTTTCACTCTTACCTTTTATGAATAAAATTCTGATTATTTCTGGTCTCCTATCGCTACTCAAAACTGTTAAATTAATATTGGTATAATATTAAATTTATAAGTTTATTTACTCAATCCAATCGGGTCCCTCTACGAATTCTCCCCCTGGTTCAATGGTTTTGCAGATAAAAGCTCCTATCCCACTGCCAAAACCTTTGGCACCTGTCAGGTTGGTTGCCACCAAAATAACATTTTCAGTTTTGGTTCTCTCGCAGTCAGCCTCGGTCAAATCAGCACCACTCAAAATAGCATCTCTTAAGTCGGCATCGTTCAAATTAGCTTTTCTCAGATTCGTACCGCTGAGGTCGGCATTGCTTAGATTAGCCCCGCTCAGATTCGCGCCACTTAGGTTAGTACCAAGCATTCTAGCTCCCTGCAAGTGAGCATTACTCAAATTGGCATTGCTCAAATTGAGAGCTATAAGGTTGGCTTTGCTCAAATTGATCCCACTTAGGTCAACCCCGCTCAGCCCAGTGTTCTGAAGCCCAATCCCCACAAAATTTCTCTCCCCAGCAGCGTACTGTTTGAGCAATTTACGAACTTCTATATATCGTTGAGCTGGAGGATCAAAACTAACTTCATCAAGAGTAGTATTGCGGAATATAGCTTGCTCCAAGTTAGCAGATGCCAGACTCACAATATACAAAGAAGTATTACTCACGTTGGCACCAGTTAGATTAGCACCCATGAGGTAAACTTCATTTAGTTCAGCATTGCTCAAGTTAATATCAGTTAAATCAGCGTTCTCTAAAATAATATCTCTCATCACAACACCTTCTAAGTTGGCTCCTCTCAAATTCACCCCCCGCAGATTGCTTTCTTCCCAGCTTGAATTCGAGAAATTGGCATAACTCAGATTGGCATTAAGCAAGTTGATATTTCTCAAGTTAGACTCTGTAAAATTAGCGTAACTTAAGTTAATGCCAGTTAAATCAACATTGGTCAGCTCGATCCCATAAAAATCTCTTTCCCGATTAGCATATCGTCTCAGTAATTCTTCTCTGTCCATAACTCTCCTCCTAAATCTCTACTACGATCCAGCTAAACCTAACTATGCTTTGAGATTAACATTTGATAACAGCATTACACACAATCAGTTTGTTGTGCCTAAATCCAGTATTTTGAAGTTCAACATTCATGTTTCAAAATTATACTACAATTTTCTAGGTATTATAAAAAGGAATAAAAGAAGGTTAGGGTGTTTGACTATGGGATTACTAAGGAGAACCGACCTGCTAATCAGTTTACTTATGGGGTGCTGCCGGGTACAACACGCGCACCCGTCGCTACAGCCGGCAATTTACGGGATTTGAGCATTGCACCGACTGACTGGCTGAATTTGAAGGGGCCTGGTGCAACGACAAGTGACCTGACTCCGACTTTTCAATGGCAGTTTGCTCCTAGTTGGGAGGATGTGAAAGAGGTTAATCTTTTTGTCAGTACCTTCGAGCAAGGGAAGGGTTTATTGCCCTGGGATAAGGTTGTCGATTTATCGGATTCGGCACTCCTTCCCGGCTTCTCGGAAACACAAAAGCGTCAACTTCTTTCCAAGCCTTGGAACGGTTATGACGATTTCAATCCCAACCGGATTCTGACGGCAACTTGGAAGAAAGATACTGGCAAGTGGTACGGACACGACGGGATTACGCCTCTTGACCAACCTTTAAATGACCCCGCAAATACTAGCACTAACTTCACGCTACCGAGGAGTCTTACTGCGGGGCAGAACTACAATTTTGCTGTTGAAGCTGTGAATAATAGCGGCGCTGTGACCAAAGATTTGGGGCAGTTTAAAACCCTACCTCCTTTTAGCAACAGTCCTTTCAGCAGCGTGAGCGTATTGACTCATGGTTTTACACTTTTGCCTAACCAGTCTGGGATTCCTGATTCCTTTTTCCAAATGGCAAACAAAATTGCCACTGTTAGCGGCAACACACCTGAAAACAGCGGGTTAATTATGCGCTATGACAAGCCTACAGGCAACTGGATTCCTATCGATTTACAGGGACGGGAGATAACTAATTTGACCGGGGGGCTTAAGACCAGCGATGCTAATTATCTGTCAACTTTGGCAAATAACTTAAAAAAAGGTGTGGCTATAGATGGAAAGGAGATTAAATACCTCAACCAGAACAAACCGTTAGTGTTGCTACCTGAATGGTCGTTAGACAGAGAATCAGTCATTCCTGACGTTGGCTTTTCTGAGGGTGCGGCTGATGCTTTGTTTGCTTCTATGGTGCAGTTGGATCTGGCATTAGGGGGTAAGGTTGGAGAGTATCAAAACAATCAACTCCAGCGGTTGTACGACAGCCAAGGGAAGCTGATTCGCCAGCAGGGGGATTTGTTCAATTCGCCGCTGCACTTCATGGGTTTCAGTCGGGGTACTGTTGTCAATAGCGAAATCGTACAGCGTTTAGGGACTTTCTTCCCCCAAGCGGGCGGGGTACAGGGTTCTAACAATCGTGACTTGCAAATGACAACTGTTGACCCCCATGATTTCTACCAACCTAATTTGAAGTTAAATTTACTGGACTTTATCGCCACAAATTTCAGCGATTTCTACGAACCCAAGGTTCAAGTTTGGAATAATGTGACGTTTGCTGATAATTATTATCAGACTGTGGCAGATCCTAATGGTGTTACTGCTACTCCTAATGGTCGTGCTTTGGGTCTACTTCCACAAGAGGAGTTGGATAAGAATCCAAAACCTGCTGGACTGAATTTTCCTAAAGCTACTAATGGCGATACTTTAGGGAAGGCAGACCGAGAGATTTTACTCGGTACTCGTAATGAGGAACCAGGTCGGATAAATAGTCGGATTGGGTTTACTAAGGATGATGTTATTGCAGGGACGCACAAGCGAGCATTTGGATGGTATGCGGGGACGGTTGATTTAGACTTGGAGGAAGTTTTACTTCAGTATCCTCATGTGGAGGCTTCTGAGAAGCCTCAAGCAGTTAACGATATGTTGGGTAAAATGGGTTTACCCGAATTGTTCGATCCGAATTTCCCGGCAGCTAAACCTTGGTATGATAATGGCAATGGTGAAGGGGTTGGTGAGGGTTGGTTTTATTCTGTTTTGGGTGGAGGTAAAGAGCAGCGGACGTTTAGTTCTTTTGGGCGCGTTCCGGTGAGTTTTGATAATACGCTCGAAGCTGGTATGCGGGGGGATTATGCGGTTCCTACTCTGTTTAATGGCAATTTTGACCAGTTTATTCCGAATAAGAGTGAGCCGGAAAAGTTGGGTCGGAATGCTATTTCTCAGGAAATTCCTGGGTGGTCTTTTCATGGTGGTACATCAAAGTTGGTGTCACCTATCAACAATCTTGTAGAGTGGAGTCAGATAGCTCAACAATCTCCCAATTTTTCCAATTACTTGAGCTTATTAGGTATTAACTCTCAAGCTCAAGATTATCAACCCAATTATGCTCTGAAATTAGGTGCGGGCGAGAGCATTACGCACAATCGCTTTGTGGTACCGGATTGGGGAGTATTGCGTTTAGATCTTCACGTTCCAGAGTCATCTTTGAACAAAGGTGGAAGACTCAAGGTGTATCTGGAGGAAGTAGGTTCGCTGGAAAATGTAAAAATTGGAGAAATTTCTTTAAAATCTGCTAACCCCCAAAAGGAGAAAGCTACCCGCACTAGCTTGACTGTGCGGAATGCTGCTGATGAGACTCGCAAACCTTATGACGTTAGTATACCTGCCGACTATGGCTATGATAAAGATACCATTGGTTACGGCTCATCTGGCTTTGAAACTTTCCATATTGATGTACCTCCCAGCCTGAGAGGTAAAGTTGCCAAACTCACGTTTGAATTGCAAGGTGCGGAGCCTGTGTATATAGACAACGCATTCTTCAAGAGTGAAGTTCTCAAGTGGGGGAATCCTACTGAAGCCAGAAACGATCTTCAGTTTGAAAATAACTTTTTGATTGAAAAGCCTCAATACACCCTTTCTTATAACCGCAGCAAAAACACCGTTAATTGGGTTGGTTGGAAGTTAGATAAAACTTGGTTGGGGACTGTTAAAAGACCGCAGTTTTTCGGCTTTGCCCAAGACCCGGAATTAGTAAAAACTGGCTGGTATTCGGTTAAAGATAGTGACTACGATGCGCTTTCTCTCAAAGATAAAGACGGGCAAGTAGTAGACAACCGAAAAGGCGATCGGTATGCCGATGGGTACATAGATTTTGAAATTAATGAAAATGGGAACTACATTCCTATCCTCGAAATAGATCGGGGTCACATGGCTCCGGCTGCTGATAGAAGCAGGACAACTAAGGATCTTTATGCCACTTTCTTAACGACGAACTTACTTCCTCAAGAGAGTAGTAACAATCGAGGAATTTGGGAGACTATTGAAAATCAAGTCAGGGCTGTAATACGTAACTCGCCTGACTCAAACGGTCTGGAAACCTATATGTTTGCCGGGGGATATGGATACTACGACAATCCCAGCCAGCGTCCCTATACGGGGATCTCGCAGAATTCAAACTTAGATCCCCTCATTCAATTCCCAGTCGGTCTGTGGAAAGTAGTTATGACAAAAGACAAAAACACCGAACTCCCTCAGTATGCTCACTATGGTATCTATTTGGGTAACGACGCAAGAAGTGGGTATCAAAAACAAACGATCCAAAACTTGGAAGACTTGCTCAATGGAGATTTGCCAGGTATATCTCCCCAATACCAATTCTTATCTAATCTGCCAGAGTCTCCAGGCAAAGAACGGATTAAGAATACAATCTTTGAGCGCTTGCCATAAACGAATAATTTAGAGATTTATTCCCAGGTCAGTCAGAGGGTCAAATCCAACATTTATTGACCCTCTCTCACTCTAACTATTTAAAAAATAGAATCTGTCGTAGAGGCATCAAAAATTTTAATCTTCTCCAATTTAGCATCTGTAAAATTACATCGAATAAAGCTTGATTCGATGGCCCCAGCTTTGCTAAAGCTAGCCTTGGTAAAATTGCAATCGATAAACGTACACCGTTGAATACACCCTCGATTCCAATTGGCTTTGGTAAAGTTGCATTGCTTGATGGTAGCTGGTCCTATACCTACCTCTCTTAAATCAGCACTGGTAAAATCAACGTCAATAAAGCTAGAAGTCTCTAAACCAGCCCCCCTGAGCTTTGCTTGTTTCAGAATCGTCCCTATGAATTCCGCATCATACGAGACAGCTCTTTCCAAAATAGCCCCACTCAAGTTAGTTTGATGCAGTCGAGCCGAGCTAAGGATAACTTCTCTGAGGTTAGCTCCGCTCAGGTTAGCTTCATTGAGCCTCGCCACCTGCAATATAGCTCCAGTCAAGTTGGCTCCACTCAAATTGGCCCCCATAAAATCAACGGCTTCTAGGTTAGCCCCTTCCAGATTAGTGCCGCTCAGGTTTATACCGCGCAGGTTGACTCCTCCAATTCTGGTGTTTTCTTCAGTTTGATATCGTTTGATTAACTCGTCAGCGTAACGTCTACCCAAAAGAATTCCACTTAGATTAAAGCCTGCGAAGTCTCTTTCTCCAGCCGCGTACCGTCTGAGTAGTTCTTCTGCATCTATTCTCTCCATAAATTTATCTCCTAGAATTTATTTATAATAATAACAATAATCATAGGTAAGAGTATTTGTATCTTTAAAACTATTTTTATTCAAATACTACTGCAATTACAAGCATTTCTCAATCACCCGCATCATCAGCTAAATCAGACAGAGATTACAATGACCTAATCTTCACAGTGCTTGGCGCAACAGGGGGTAAAGCCGAGATACTTGCAAAATAGGACGTGATATTAAGAAACGTAACAAATAAGCCCCTACGTAGCTTTCGAGGAAGCTTGCAAGCACAAAAGCATCCTAAATTGGCTGACTGTTCAACCCAGTTTGATAAGGCAGAGTATAACCAATACTCTGCCTCCGTACAGACCCAAAAAGCGTCCATCTTTTACTGCTAAACATTTCAGGCTTTGCTACTTCAAGTCATTTTGTCTTATATTTACAAAACTTTACGTCATGTCCTATTTTGCGCGTATCTCGGCTATACCCCTTTTTGATTCAGAATCTGGTCTTTTCTCTATTCGAGGCAGCAAACACTTACATTCGCTATTCGCGAATATAGAATGAAGTAAAGTGAGCGATCGCCAAAAGAGATGTTAAAACCCCAAGATAGGGCT
>NZ_JADEWT010000144.1 GCF_015207505.1 Tychonema sp. LEGE 06208 | reverse complement strand
CCCTCTCCCCCTCTCTCCCCCTCTCAAGTTAGATACAAGCTTCTACAGGCGCGGATAAAAATTTGACATAAAAAAAACCTCAAGCTGTTGTTTGGCAACATTTTGAGGATTTCAAGGCTCGATGCGATCGCAGAATCAACTATCTATTCTCAACAAATTATGATTGTTGACTCCGTTTTCGATCGGGCAAACACACGATCGAGCTAAAAATTTAGCTCTAAATGGTTTAGTAGCGACGAGAGGAGCGGTCGTTGTTGCCCCAGTTACCGCTGTTAGAAGAACCACGTTCTTCGCGGGGTTTTGCCTTATTGACTTTGAGGTCGCGACCCATCCACTCAGCACCGTCAAGAGCTTCAATGGCGGCGGTTTCTTCTGCTTCAGTAGACATTTCTACAAAAGCGAAACCGCGCATCCGACCTGTTTCACGGTCAGCAGGCACTTGAATGCGCTTGACTGTGCCGTACTCACCAAAAGTTTGGCTGAGGTGCTCCTGCGTTACTTCGTAGGATAAATTGCCGACATAGATTGACATTGAACATTCTCCAGAATCGAGGTTGTAGAGATTTAAATCCGGAGGAACGCCGATCGAACGAACTGTACTGCCGAAAATAAAGCTTTGTGAAAACAATCATAGCACCTATACTTGCAAACTGCAATTTTTTGAGCCGATCGATCCAAAAGAATGCCGCAAGCTTTTGGGCGAGACGAAAAACCCCGAATCAAACAGGAAAAGCTGACCCTAAATTAATTGAATTATCCTGGTTTGCCAGGAGTTCCCGATCGCGCCGTTCTTTCGGTGCGTGTGGGTCACAATTGCTAGGGCGAGAGAAGTTTTGACGAAAATAGAGCAACCGGGGATTGTGCCGTACTTGACTGCCTTGAAACCCGGTTCCTTAACAAAAAATTACGATTTTGCCGGAGTCTGTGGGACGAAACCCAGGTAATGAGATCGATCCGGCTAGGTGAGTATGTCAAATCCCAAAGTCACAGGCCAGATAGAGAAGTAACGGCGACAGTGGATTTGGCCCAATTAAATTCCTCAACCCCTGCGGCAACTTCTGCCACAGCCGGCGCTGCTGTTTCGGCCCCCACCAACACCAATTGCACCGCACAAGCTTTTAACTCTGGCTGTTTGGAATCGGGACAACTTGCCGAATGAGTCATAGCATTGGCTTCAGCTTCTTCGGCCCACAGAGCACCCCAGTGCATCGGTACAAATAGCGTACCAGGGGCGATCGCCTTAGTAACTTTTGCCGGAAACCGAGCCTTACCGCGGCGCGATCGAACTTCCAGCAAATCCCCCTCATTAATCTGCAATTTCGCAGCATCGCGCGGGTGAATTTCCAAAAACGGATCGGGGTGCAACTGATTAATTTTCTCAGTTCTACCCGTGCGCGTCATGGTGTGCCAGTGTCCGTAAAGTCTCCCCGTCGTCAACACAAACGGATAGTTAGGATCTGGAGGTTCAGCGAGTCCCCGCGAGTGATAAGCCGAAAATTTTGCCCGCCCGTCGTCGGTGTGAAAACGCCTGTCAGTATACAGCCGTTTCGCTTCATTGGCTGGATGCGGAGGCTCGTTTTCGGGACAGGGCCACTGCTGGGGGCCTTGGAGGCGCAAATATTCGTGACTCAGGCCAGTTACATCGCAAGGCCTGCCCCTTGTCAACTGCACAAACTCTTGATATACGTCAGCGCTGCTGTCGAAAGCAAAATGTTCGGCAAAACCCAAGCGGCGGCCGACTTCAGCAAAAATGCTCCAGTCATCGCGCGCTTCACCTGAAGGAATGTCGAAACCCGGGCCGAGAGTAACGCGGCGTTCGGAATTTGTCATCACTCCGGTTTTTTCGCTCCACTGGGTTGCCGGCAGCAGGATGTGAGCGTAGGCTGAGGTTTCCGTGGGATAATAAGCTTCTTGATAAATCGTCAAGGGCGATCGCAGCAAAGCAGCCTTTGTCCGTTCCAAATCCGGCATACTCACTACCGGATTAGTAGCTGCAATCCACAGCAACTCGACATCGCCAGTTTCCAATCCCAAAATCATCTCCCAAGCAGTGCGGCCGGGATTTGGGGAAATGCTTCCCGGTGCAATTCCCCAAAACTTCTCGACTTGGGTTCTGTGTTCGGCATTTTTCACAAATCTGTAACCGGGGAGTAGGTGAGAGAGTCCTCCGGCTTCCCGCCCTCCCATCGCGTTTGGCTGGCCGGTCAGGGAAAACGGGCCGCATCCCGGTTTGCCGATTTGACCGGTCATCAAGTGCAAATTAATTAGCGATCGCACCTTGGCCGTGCCTTCGGAGGACTGGTTGATGCCCATCGACCACAGCGACAAAACCCGCTGCGACTGTTCCCAATAACGGGCAGCCGTTTCTAAATCGCTAACACTAATACCGCAGCGCGAGGCGACAAAATCCGGCGTGTAGCTGCTAATAACTTCCGCAAAAGCTGAAAAATTTTCCGTGCAGTCTTGAATAAATTCAGGGTCTATTGCCCGTTTTCGCAACAGTAAATATGCAATGCCATTGAACAAATCTATATCCGTACCGGGCTTAATTGCTAAGTGCAAATCTGCCGCTTCAGCAGTCGGAGTCCGCCTCGGATCTACCACAATCATCTTGACATTTGGATTTTTTTTGTGATATTTTGCCAAGCGGTTGAACACAATCGGATGGCATTCCGCTGTATTGCTACCGACAATAAAAGCACAATCTGTTAATTCTAAATCGTCGTAACAGCAAGGTGGCCCGTCCGAACCAAAGCTTTGAACGTATCCCGAAACTGCTGAAGACATACACAAGCGAGAATTCGCATCAAAATTATTTGTACCCAGACAACCTTTCATGAGTTTCTGAGCAACATAATAATCTTCTGTTACGAATTGACCCGAACCGTAAACGCACAAAGCATCGGGGCCAGTGGTGCTGCGAATTGTTTGGATGCGGTTAACAATGGCATCGAGAGCTTCGTCCCAACTAGCGCGGCGGAAGGGTTGGTCGAGAGTGTCTCGCATCATCGGATAAAGTAGCCGATCGCTCCGAATGGACTCTGCTACCGTTGCTCCCTTAATACAAACCATACCCTGACTTGATGGGTGATTGCGATCGCCTCGAACTTTCCAACTTTGTTTTTTGTCGGGAACAACTTCTAGACCGCAACCTACACCGCAGTAAGGGCAAAGAGTTTTTATAGTTTCCATCTGGTGATTTTAGATGCTAATTTTTGAAAGCTCATGGATAATAGGTAATTTGTCATTATAATCAGAACAAATTGTTCCCAACAATGTATCAATTATTACAAAATTACCCAAAAAACGCTTCACAGCAGCGGAAAATACCCTGATTTAAAATTAACCGCTGTCTTACTAAAACTCGCGATCGCTCTTATTTGCAGCCAGTTTATGACAGTTTATAACTCCCCTGTAAAACAGCGGGTGAATACACTAATTACCAAAAACGGAAACCAGACACTCCTGATTCGATATCCCAAATTTTACACTTCCGCTAAAGCTGCCAGATTTATCTGTGAAATAAATTTTTAAGCTCAAATCTTGAATGCGAAAATCGACTGACTTGGTTGTTCATAGCAATCTAAGAGCCTCGTGCGGGAAGCTTTCGCCCTGACGGGGCTGTTTTAACTTCTAATACGCCGCTGGGGCTAAAATTTACTTGAAATTCAGCCGTTGTTAGATCGCCTGCGACGACACCTGCTGGAGTTTGCAAAACCGGCAGAGGCGTTTCTTTGACAAAATCTTTAGCTGCTTGATTTGTGGGATCGAACTGTAGGATATCGCCGTTTTGTTTCACTTTGACCCGATAAGTCAAACTTTCGGTAAATGTCGGAGTTGTCCTCCAATTTTGGTCAATTTTTGCATATAACTGGTTTGCGATCGCATCGAGTTCGGCTTTGTCAGAAATCCCCGATCCGGTGCTGTTAGTCGCAGCAATCATCGGCGCAGGACTCGCGACAGGCGCAGGGCTTGCAGCAATCGGCGCAGGACTCGCAGCAATCATCGGCGCAGGACTCGCAGCGACAGGCGCAGGGCTAACAGCAACAGGTGCAGGGCTGGGGGGAGAACTCACAACCGCGGCCACAGTCGGCGCTTGGAGTGCCGTTTCTCCTAGTTTCGCTTGCTTTAGCTGGCTGGAAACCGCAGACATATTGACGGCTGCTAAAGTAGCCATTGCTACCAACCACGACACTGCGAAGATAGCTCCTTTCAGCGGTGAAGCTTCTACGGGTTCAGTAGCATGAGGCATAAAAGATACCTCTGGCCTTGGCTTGTCAGCAACTGCAGGTTTTTTGCCAGCAGGTACTGGCAGGGGTATCGCGACGGTTTCTGTTTCCGATTCCGTTGCTTCATCTTCTTCGTGGTGGGCGTAGCGAGAAAACAGGAACTCCAAAGCAAAGTTCCGCAGTTCGTAATATCTGGGGTCTTCCATTACCCGCGTGCGGTTGCGGGGACGGCTGAAGGGAATGTGCATATCTTCGCCGATGGAAGCGGCGGGGCCGTTGGTCATCATCACGATGCGATCGGCTAAAAACAAAGCTTCATCAATATCGTGAGTGATCATGATGACGGTAATTTTGTGTTCGCGCCAGATTTTGAGCAATTCTTCCTGCAATTCTTCCCGCGTAATCGGATCTAGAGCTCCGAAAGGTTCGTCCAAAATCAATAGTTTGGGGCGAGTTGCTAGAGCTCGGGCGATCGCCACCCGCTGTTTCATCCCCCCGGACAATTGGCCCGGTCTTTTATTAGCAGCTTCGGTCAGCCCCACTAATTCTAAGTTTTGTTTGACGATCGCATTGTGTTCCTCTGCAGACTTGTCAGCATAAACACTTTCAACACCGAGGTGGATGTTTTCAGTAGCAGTCAGCCAAGGTAGTAGGGAGTAGTTTTGAAACACCACCATGCGATCGGGGCCGGGTTCAGTAATCGGCGAACCTTCCAGAGCAACTTCTCCGCTGGTCGGCCCGTTGAATCCCGCAATCATGTTCAGCAAAGTTGATTTGCCGCAGCCGGAGTGACCGATCAAACAAATAAATTCGCCTTCATTAATAGTCAGGTTTACACCGTCGAGAATGACAAAAGGTTTGTCAGGTTCTTTCTGATTTTTGTAGACTTTGGATACGTTTTTTATCGTTAAAAAACCGGGTTTTCCTGTCTGAAAATTAGTAGTTTCGGGAGTTGTTAGAGTTTGCATATTTTCAGAAATTGGCTTGTGTTTTTGAGGATTAGACATGAAGCTTTTAGATTGAGAGGGATTTTGGGAGTTGTGGAAATCGGAAAATGTGGAGTCTTGTTTCCTAATTCCTTACTCCTCATTTCCTCTTCCTATTTACTGGTTATGCAGGGATTTTGATAGAACACTGACTGCCTATTTGTTCAATTAAGATTTCTTCAATGCGGAGTCCGCGCTTGATTTTGACATTCTGGAGATAGTCGATCGGGTCGTCTAGATTAAAGACAGTGCCGTCAAATAGCTCGATCGTCCGACGAACTCTCGAAATATCCGGCAAACCCAACTCGCGAACTGCTTGACCGAAGACATCGGGCCGCAACACTCGATCGACCACTTCCACCCAGTTTTTCGGGAACGGAATCAGACCCCAGCGGGCCATCTGCGCCATCACCCACACCATTTCTAGGCGGTCTGGACAATTGGTTTGGTCAACGTAGAACTGGTTGAAGTTGTAGAGCATTTCGGGTTCGGCCTCGGTGCCGCAGTTGTAGGGATCGATGAATCCCGGGCGGATGTTTTTGGAGTCTGCGCCGATGTATTGTTCTTGACAAATCAATCCCAGCACTTCTTCGCGGTTGCGGCGATCGTCGCAGTAGTCGCAGGCTTCCAAAAGCGCTTTGACGAGGGCGACGTGGGTTTGAGGATATTTCTGAGCCCAATCTTCGGTAACACCGAGAACTTTTTCGATGTGTCCGGGCAGAATGTCGAGGGAACGGGCGATGACAAAACCACTACCGTCGTTGACTGCGTGGGTGTTCCAGGGGTCGCCGGCGCAGTAGCCGTCAATGTTACCTGCTTTTAAATTCGATACCATCTGCGGGGGCGGAATTACGGTCAAGCCCACGTCGAGGTCGGGGTCGATGCCGCCGGCGGCCAGCCAGTAGCGGAACAGCAGATTGTGCATGGAGGCGGAGTGTACCGTCCCCAAGGTGTGAGCTTTGTCGGGGGTGCTGGCGATCTCCGCTTTGAAATCCTCTAATGTCCGAATACCTTGTTTGTAGAGGTGTTTGCTCAAAACAATCGAATTGCCGTTGCGAGACAGAGTGAGGGCGCTACAGACTGGCACCGGGGCTTCGCCGTCCAATCCCAACAACATGGCGATCGGCATTCCTGCGACCATTTGCGCCGCATCCAGCCGTCCTTGGGCTACGCCTTTGGCAATTGCTTTCCAGCTTGGTTCGCGCACGAGGGTAACTTCTTCTAAGCCGTGGGCTTTGAAAAATCCTTTTTCTTTGGCTACGACTAAGGGCGCGCAGTCGGTGAGGGGAATAAACCCGATGTCGAGGTTGACTTTTTCCAGGCCGTTGCGGGCGATCGCAGGTAGTTGTTGTTGGGCCCGGCGTTGTTTGACGCGCTTTTGCTGGTTGAGGAAGTAAACAATTTCGTTGCGTAGCGCGTAGTAACTCGGATGGTTGACAACTTCCATGCGCTTGCGGGGGCGGGGAATGTCCACTTCGAGGATTTGTCCGATTTGCGCTTCCGGGCCGTTGGTAAGCATGACAATGCGATCGCTCAACAACAAAGCCTCGTCAACGTCGTGAGTTACCATCACGCTGGTGACTTTGCTTTCCTGGCAAATTTTCATCAACTGGTCTTGCAAACCGCCGCGAGTTAAAGCATCAAGAGCACCAAAGGGTTCGTCTAACAGCAGCAATTTCGGGCGAATCGCGAGGGCGCGGGCGATCGCAACTCTTTGTTTCATCCCCCCAGAAATTTCCCCAGGCCGTTTTTTGGCAGCTTGTCCGAGTCCTACTAATTTAATATGGTGTTCTATGACTAATTCGCGCTCTTCTTGAGTGTTACCGCTGTAGATTTCATCCACTGCGAGGGCGATATTTTCGCGAACAGTCAGCCAAGGAAGCAGCGAATAATTTTGAAACACCACCATCCGATCCGGGCCTGGATCGCGGACTTCGCGCCCTTCTAAAGTAATCCCGCCCTGACTTGCCTTGTCGAGACCAGCGATGATATTTAGCAGTGTAGATTTGCCGCAGCCAGAGTGTCCGATTAAGGAGATAAATTCTCCTTTTTTAATTTTAAGTTCGATATTTTTAAGAGCGATGTATTGCTCTCCATTTGGCAGATTAAATACGCGGTCTACGTGGTCTACTTCAACAAATACTGACATGATTTTTTAGGTAGTTTTTACTTGGTAGATGGCAATTATTTGTTATTGGTTATTTGTTATTGGTTATTGGTTGTTGGTTGTTGGTTATTGGTTATTAGTTGTTGGTTATTGGTTATTGGTTATTGGTTGTTTAGTATTAGAGAAGCTACTAACTACCAACTACTAACTCCTAACTCCTAACTCCTAACTCCCAACTCCTAACAAATAACAAATAACAAATAACAAATAACTAATCACCCATTCCCCATTCCCCATTCCCAAATCCTATTTGCTTTCTTCGGGAACCACTTTAGAACCGATAAAACCAACTATTCTGTCTAATAGCAAGCCGACAATTCCTACATAAAGCACTGCTAGAATCACGGAGCTTAGTCGAGAACTGTTGTAAGCATCCCAGATGAAGAAACCGATGCCAACACCGCCGACTAACATTTCCGCCGCTACGATCGCCAGCCAAGACAAACCGATGCCAATTCTCAAGCCTGTGAAGATGTAAGGAACTGAAGATGGAATCAGGATTTTCCAGAAGTATTTTCGGTTGGGGAGGCGCAAGACGCGGGCGACGTTTCTGTAGTCTTGGGGTATTTGTTGAACGCCTACTGTGGTATTGATGATAATCGGCCAAATTGCTGTAGCCAAGATTACAAAAAGTGCTGCTACTTCGTTGGTTTTTAGCCCCATACCTTCAAAGGGATTGAACTGTTGAAATACTGCCAGGGCGATCGGCAACCAAGCTAGAGGCGGGATAGTTCTAAATACTTGAAACAGCGGGTCTAAAGCATCGTACATTAAAGGATTTGTGCCGATCAATATCCCTAAACTTATGCCGAGAATTGCTGATAAAGTAAAGCCGATCGCCACTCGCTGCAAACTCGCTAAAATTTGCCAAAATAAACCTTTGTCGATACCGCCGTTGTCGAAGAAGGGATCGATAATCAAAGTCCAAGTTTCTTTGACAACTTTAACCGGGCCCGGCAAGGAGGAACCATCACCGTGGCAGAGGATTTGCCAGATTGTGAGCAAAACTGCGATCGCAACTAAAGGTCGAAGGATTTTTCGGCGATTTTTTTGCACCAAATCCAAAACGAAATTTACCGGATTTTTACTTTTAGAAACAGAGAGATTTGTTGCCATATTTTTGAGTGTATCTTAGTGAATAATCGATTATTTGTAGATACTTGGAAGTGTTCGCCGTGTCTGGGTGGGTTGAGTCAACAAAAGCAACTCCACTAAGGTTAAAAATCGGTCAACAGTCATCAGTCATCAGTCAACAGTCATCAGTCAACAGTCAAAATTCAACTAATTATGCTTTCTTGATTGCCAGACTCTTCAGATATTCTTCAGGTTTTTCGGGGTCAAACTTGATGCCGTCAAAGAAGGTTTCGACACCGCGAGAAGTCGTAGCAGGAATTTGGGCTGCAGGAACACCAATTGCTGTGGCGGCGGCTTTCCAAATATCCTCGCGGTTAACTTTATCGACGGTTCCTTTGATATCGGTATTAGCCGGCATATAACCCCAGCGAATATTTTCAGTGATAAACCAAGCATCGTGGCTCTTGTAGGGATAGGAAGCATTGTCAGCCCAGAATTTCATCGCCAGTGGACTAGCAGCTTCAACGCGACCTGTACCGTAGTCAATTTGACCTTTAGATCGAGCGACAATATCGGCTGCAGGAACTTTTAACCATCTATCTTTACCGATGATTTGACACATCTCTTCTTTGTTTTCTGGCTTTTCGCACCACTGCTGGGATTCGAGAACAGCCATTGTCAGTGCTTTAGCAGCTTTGGGATTTTTGGCTACCCAATCTGCTCTTAAAGTTAAAGCTTTTTCTGGGTGATCTTTCCAAAGTTCTCCAGTGATTAAGGCGCTGTATCCTACTTTTTGAGCAATTAGCTGAGCGTTCCAAGGTTCGCCTACACAAAAGGCTTCCATGCTGCCGGATTTCATGTTAGCTACCATCTGGGGCGGCGGTACGGGAATCACGGAAACATCTGTATCTGGATTGATACCGCCTGCTGCTAGCCAATACCGTATCCACAAATCGTGGGTGCCTCCGGGAAATGTCATAGCAATCGGAACTTTCTGATTGGCGAGGGCTGCTTTAAAAGGTTTGCTATCGGTACCGATTTTTAAATCTAGGTATTTTTTGCCGAGGGAAATACCTTGACCGTTAGTATTTAACCGCGCCAGAATGTTCATTGGCACTGGCTGATTGCCTTTGGTTATTGTGCCTAATGTCATCTGGTGAGCCATCGGGGATAGGAGGTGCGCGCCGTCAATGCCGCCTTTGTCGGAACCGAGTTCTAGGTTATCGCGCGTCACCGGCCAAGATGCTTGTTTGGTGATTTTTACGTCTTTCATGCCGTATTTGGTAAAGTAGCCTTTTTCTAGGGCAATAATTAAGGGTGCGGCATCGGTGAGGGCGATGAATCCCAAAGTGGCTCCGGTAACTTCGGGGGCGTCGGCAGGGTTGATGTTGACTGCTGGGGCGGCGTTGGGAGTTGCGCCGCTGGGAGTTGCGCTAGATGTGGTGGAACCGGAACTGCAACCGTGGGCTAGGAGTGTGCCGGCGGCTGTTGCTCCGACGGTGATGATGAATTTTCTGCGGGAAAGGTTGCTCATTTGTCTTGAATTCTTGTTGTACTTTGAGATCGTTGGAATGTGAGATGTGATATCAATTCCGGTTGCACCGTCAGGTGATTGTTGACTGTTAACTGTTAACTGTTAACTGTTGACTGCGCTCAGGGCGACGCTGTTGACTGTTGACTGTGAAATGACATGATTTTGTTTGTCCCGATCCGTCTCACATTGTGAGATCAGGCGTCGATCGCCACTTTGCCGATCGCCCGCGCGCTGCAAGCTAAAATGAACCCTGGTTCTAAATCGGCAGCCGCGTCTGGTTGACTGTCGTAAACTGTTTTGCCTTCTAGAAGTTTCTGCTTGCAAGTGCCGCAGGTTCCCGAACGACAACTGCTGTCGAGTTCGACTCCTGCCCGTTCGGCAACGTCGAGAATAAATTCATCTTCGGTGCAAGCAACTGTTTTGCCCGATCGGGCGAAAATAACAGTAGATGTCTGAGGTTTGGTCGCCGCGTGTGTCGTTTCGTCTCTCTCAACCGTCAGTTGCAGTTGTCGGTTGAGGGAAGCGACATCTCCTTGATGGGGAACGGCACCGAAGTTATCGACTAAAAGTTGATGCAGCACTGGTTTAAGGTCTTCGCAAGGGATGCTTTTTTGGACGCAAGTACCCAAATGAGCGTCTTTGCCAACCGTCCCTCCCATGTAAATGTCTACACCTTCAAGGGTTTTGCCGTTCTTGCGAACCTTTGTGCCCATCAAACCGATGTCTGCTACTTGGGGTTGGCCGCAGGAATTGGGGCAACCAGTCCAGTGAATTCTGACCGGTTTAGGAATGGAGAGTTCGGTTTCGAGTTCCCCAATCATGGCGACGGCGCGCGCTTTGGTTTCAATGAGGGCGAAGTTGCAAAACTTGGAGCCGGTGCAGGAAAGTAAGGCTCGCGTCAGGGGTGCCGGGTCGATCGAAAAACGCTGCAACAGCGGTTCTTTCAGCAGCGACTCAATCCGCGATTCGGGAACGTTGGGCACAATCACGTTTTCTTCGACAGTCAGCCTGAGTTCGCCACTGCCGTAGACTTCGGCGATTCTGGCTAAATCGAACAAATCCGATGCAGTTAGCCGTCCGACGGGAACGTGCAGCCCTACATACTTGAGTCCTGCTTGTTTTTGGTCGTAGATGCCGATGTGGTCGCGTTTGTCCCAGATGATTTCATCTTTGAGGGCGGCCCGAAGCAATGTGCGCCCTAATTCTTGTTCGACGGCGGCGCGGAATTGTTCGATGCCGAGTTCGTCAATCAGCCACATCAAGCGCGATTTTTGGCGGTTTGCTCTCGGGCCTCGATCGCGAAATACAGTTAAAATTGCTTTGCACAAATCTACAACGTCGCTGGGACTTGCCCAAGCGTTGAGCGGAATTGCAGCTTCGCAGCGTTTGGCGGAGAAGAATCCGCCGACTAAAACATTAAACCCGATGTTGCCGTCCAAGTAAGCGGGTACGAAGGCGATGTCGTTGATTTCGGCGTGGACTGAGTTGTCGCGGCAGCCTGCGATCGCAATATTAAACTTTCTCGGCAAATTGGAAAACGCGGGGTTGCCTTCGCCGCTGTTGGTAATCATGTCTTGGACTTGGTTCGCCAGTTCCCGCGTATCTATCAGTTCGTCGGCATCCAAGCCTGCGACTGGGGAACCGGTGATGTTGCGAACGTTGTCCATGCCGGACTGAACGCTGGTCATCCCCGCTGCTTTGAGGCGGCTGAAGATGTCGGGTACATCTTCTATGCGAATTCCCCGCAGTTGCAGGTTTTGTCTGGTGGTGATGTCAGCGCTGCCGTCGTCGCCGTAGCGCTGTACAATTTCTGCGATGGTTCTGGTTTGATTGCTGGTAATGATGCCGTTGGGCAACCGCATCCGCATCATGAATTTCCCAGGAGTTACTGGCCGAAAGAAGATGCCGAACCATTTGAGGCGGTAGTCGCGATCGATTTCGTCCATTGCTTCCCAGCCGATTTGGGCGAAGCGATCGAATTCGGCTTTGACTGCTAAGCCATCTTTTTCGGATTTGAGTTTTTCAAATTTGTTCTGGCTGGTTTTTGGTTCTACTGTTTGGGTCATTGGTTTACCCTCGCGGCTCGCTTTTTCGGGAAAAGTATTGACTTGGAGCATAAAGTGTGTTTCCTGCTAACCTTAGTGACTGTATGAATTTAAAACTGTATATTTAGTTACTCGATAGAATTTCTTTTAAGCATGGTTGGTCTTTTGTATACTTGAGCTTTTTTGGACGCTGCCTCGAAGGCCGCCAACCTATTTATGGTTGTTATGGTTGCTACCGATTGTTCGATCGCTGGGTTTCGATGCGCCTTTGTTACGAACAAATGTAAAACCCACCACCGTAAAGATTCGTAGCTATTTTTACAAAATATTGAGTTTTATGAAGATTTTGCATACTGACCATGCGTTTTATACATGAGTAGTCGGTAAAGACACCCACAGAGCCGAAAAATCTTTGTAAATCTTTAGATTTGGGAGGGGAGAGAGGGAAATTGGCAAATAATAAAATAATGTTGTGACGCCGATCGCATACTTAAAACGCCGCTAGTCACACAATTAGATGCGTCGCGATCGCACAATTAGCATCAAAAAATCACATTCTCTACTCTGCCAGCGTCACTGTTGATTTTGGGAGAATGATAGATGATATAACTATCGAATTCAGAGAAGGTCTTATGCTTTTTATTCAACTTATCCCCGGCGCTATTTCTGAAATACTGGCCTCTGTTACCGATACAGGCTGTTTGACATTGGCCGATCGCTACGGTTTGATGGCTGCTGTTTTGGATGACTCTCTCGACGAGCAAGATATATATTCGCTCAACCGACTGCTGCGCTACGTGCTTAAGGGAAGAGTCAAGATAGTTAATGAATTGTCGGCGATCGGTTAACAGCATTCACAAATTTGATGCAGCGCTTCAAGTGCAGAAACTACCGCCAGAGTCTCAAGGAACCCGCGATGCTCGCTACGGATATGTTGCAGGCAGTTTCTTGGCTTTTCTCAAAACTATCCCTCCTCGCCGTCAGTCGATTTTAGATTTTAGATTTTAGACTTTTAGATTTACTTACATGATTAGTAGGGTGCGTCGAGGAGCGATGAATCCCTAATATCATCTTCGGTAGATTGCCATAACACAACAAAGGTTCGTGCGTGCAGTTAATTGAGCGGGCGCGATCTAATATCGTTTCCGGCTGCATCGTCAGGTGATAAATCAGAGAGCAATTCATGAATGATTTTTACAAGTCACCACGGATATCGGTGCAATTTTCCGTTGTTCGATTCACAGTCAACAGTCAACAGTCAGTAGGGGCGGTGGATGGTGCGTGCGGGCCCTCTTAACAGTCAACAGTCAACAGTCAACAGTCAACAGTCAACAGTCAACAGTCAACAGTCAACATCATGAGGAGTGCAACCGGAATTGATATAACTTGCAAATCGACTGTTTAGAGCGGCGCACCTGTGCCGAAAGGCTTGAGGAAACAATTTTTTATAAATGGTATAATTTTGGGCGATCGGTCTTTGAGGAATTTGAGGATTCAAGTCCTCACTACCAACCTAATTATAATTATTGAACTGGGCTAGAGATAATAGGCAACCTATGAAAATCATCAATCAAACAATCGAAATACTCACAGAATCAGGTATTAATGTTTATAACATCACTCCTCAAATTGTCCAGCTTCTTGATAGCAGTGCAGTGAAAAATGGACAAGTTATAGTTTTTTCCAGACACACTACTACAGCTTTAGCAATTAATGAAGATGAAGAAAGATTGCTAGCAGATATTAAAGTATACCTGCAAAAATTAGCGCCTCCTGGTGACAAATACCTGCACAACGACCTGCATTTAAGAATAGTTCCAGCCGACGAACCGATCAACGCTCATTCTCACCTGATGGCCATGACGCTCAGTACCAGCGAAGTAATTCCAGTTGCAGAAGGTAAATTAGCACTGGGGACTTGGCAATGTGTTTTGTTTTTTGACTTAGACGGGCCGCGAAACAGAAGTGTAAGTATTCAAATTATGGGCGAATAAGTTGTGGTGTATTTAAATTGCATCTAGCGGTTTTCAAGTGAATGAAATATTGACCAATTAATCCCTCAATCCCTCAATTTTATGGACTAACTCTGCGTGGGTGATGCGTTTGGGTAGCAATGTGCTGGTAGTGGCGGGAGTTTGCTGTTTAATTACGGGCATTAGTTGTTTGTTTTTGAATGTAGTTGATATTAGGCGATCGCCTACAAAATCGGGAGCCGATCGGTTTTGCAAAAAGCATTTTTTTTATTAAGCGTGCGAGGAGCCCCGATCGCGTATTCTACTCGCGAGCAGGGACGCTCGAACTAAGCTGTTGCTCATATAGATTGTGTATGGCGATTGAGGGTCCGATGGGGATCAGGGGAGAGGGGGAGAGAATTTGACGATTTTTGATTGTCATCAAAATATACAATGTTTATTTGCACAACAGCTT
>NZ_JADEWT010000143.1 GCF_015207505.1 Tychonema sp. LEGE 06208 | reverse complement strand
CCCATTCCCCATTCCCCATTCCCTATCTGTCGTCGTGTTCTTCCATCAAGCTTAGACCCGACAGCGGGCGGTAAGCATAGTTAGGGCGCGATGTTTTTTGGATGTCATCCTTAATCATTTCTAAATCGATGTAGCGATCGGCTACATTAATTAAACTGTCACTGGTCATCGATCGCAAACTCACGACTTCCACCCGCACACCGCGATAGCTCACAGCATCCACAGCATAGGCCAAATCGCCGTCACCGCTGACCAAAACCGCTGTGTCGTAAGACCCGACTAAAGCCATCATGTCCACAGCAATTTCTACATCCAAATTGGCTTTCTTAGAACCATCTGGTAACTGCACCAAATCCTTAGAAATCACTCGGTAGCCGTTGCGACGCATCCACAGCAAAAACCCCTGCTGTTTCTCGTTAGTGCGATCGACACCAGTATAGAAAAAAGAGCGTAACAGCCGTGAACCGGCTGTTAAACGGCACAATAGCTTAGTGTAATCAATTTCTATGCCTAACTGTAAAGCCGCGTAAAAAAGGTTAGAGCCGTCAATAAAAATTGCTACTCGACCCCGATTTTCGAGAACCTGTTCCGGTGTAAAAAGGTCGTTGCTTTCTATTCTATTCAACATGATTGTTATGCCTCAATTTTTATGAAAGATTGGTTAAGGAAAAAAGTGCTAATTCATAATCTGTCATAGCACCCCGATCGCTGGCTGCGAACTATGACGGTAATGTTTCCAACAGTTCGAGCCGCTTAAACACTGGTTGGGGTTCCCCCAGAGTTTGGTTGGCTGGCATTGCGCCCCAGGCAGCATGAACTGCAAAAGTCGCTGAACTGTTAACGGCAACCCGATCGTTAAAGTCAATTGAAAAACCTAGCTGCTGATAGATAGCGTTGCTGATATTAGGAAGAATCGGCGATAAAAGGTAAGATGCCAGTCTAACAGATTCCAGAACAGAATATAGCACTTGTTGGACACTTTCGAGCTGTCCTTGCTTGTACAAACTCCAAGGTGCTTGTACGTCAATAAACTTGTTCCCGGCTCTCACTAATGCAAGTACAGCTTCGCAAGCCTTGCTAAAAGCCAATTCTTCGTAAAAACCCGCGACTCGATCGCCCAAATCCAGGCTCATACTCTTGAGAAGGTTGTCGCCGGAAATGTTATCTGCTGATACATTGGGCACTGAGCCTCCGCAATATTTGCGAGCCATGTTTAAGGTGCGGTTGAGCAAATTTCCCAAATCATTTGCTAGCTCAGCATTCAATATATTGATAAACCGAGTTTCGTTAAAATCGCCGTCTTCTCCGAACTCAATTTCTTTGAGGAAATAGTAACGCACTGCATCAGCGCCGTATTTATTGACCAATTCGACTGGGTTTAAAGTATTTCCCTCCGATTTCCCCATTTTTTTGCCGTCTTTGGTCAAAAAACCGTGAGCGAAGACGCGGCCCGGCACCGATATACCGGCTGACATCAGCATTGCGGGCCAGTAAACTGCGTGGAAGCGGAGAATATCTTTGCCGATCAAGTGTAGGTCAATCGGCCACCATTTCGATAAAGCATTCTCTAACATCGGATCGCTGTCCGGATCTAGCAAGGCTGTGACGTATCCCAGCAAAGCGTCAAACCAGACGTAAATGGTGTGACTCGAATCAACCGGTATCGGCAGGCCCCATTCGAGATTCACTCTCGAAATCGAAAAGTCTTGCAGGCCGGAGTTGACGAAGCTGAGCACTTCGTTGCGCCGGCTTTCCGGGGCGATGAAGTCGGGACGTTCTGCGTACAAGGCCAGTAGTTGGTCTTGATATCGCGAAAGGCGAAAAAAGTAGTTTTCTTCGTCGCGCCACTCAACTTCCTTGCTGGTGTGGACGGAACACCGATTTCCCGGTAACAAATCCCGCTCATCTTTAAATTCTTCGCAGGAGACGCAGTACCAGCCTTGTTGCTGGTTCAAGTAGATGTCGCCGGAGTTCCAGACGCGCTGGAAAAATTCTTTGACAATGTACTCGTGGCGGCGCGAAGTTGTGCGGATGAAGCGATCGTACTGGATATCGAGTTGTTCCCACAGCGTTTCAAAGGCCGGAACTACTAAGTCGCAGTGAGCTTGGGGCGATCGTCCCAAACTCTCGGCGGTGCGCTGAATTTTCTGCCCGTGTTCGTCAGTCCCGGTAATCATCAAGACCGATTTGCCCCGCAGCCGCTCAAATCTGGCTAGGGCATCTGCGGCCATAGTCGTGTAAGCGCTGCCAACGTGAGGTAAATCGTTTACATAGTACAGAGGCGTTGTGATTGCAAAGGTATTCTTAGTTTGATCGGTCGATTTCATTGAATGCTAAAAGAAAATTCCCTAAATTGAGTTTCGATCTTAACTCAGCGTTTAAATCTTTGATGGAGCCGCAATCAAGCTAAATTTACTGCAAGTTATTTGCATTTGTCTAACCAGAGCTATTTCCAAAAGAAATATAGCTTTCATATCAACACTAATCTTTTTTAGTTGTTTTTGACGAACTCTCTAAAATGTCTTAATATTTTGAAATTTTACTGACTTGTGCCTCCCTAGGATTCTCTGTCCCGCTTCCTTAATTTTTGGATGGCCAAGGTGCGATCGCCCCACTTGCCATCTCCCAGCCTGAAACTAAGCTATCGAGCTCTTAATCGCCTGCAAATCCTTACTGTTTTCGATCGACCCAGGGAGGCAGAAACCCAGTTTTTTAGAATAAAAATCTCTCGTGAAGCGCGAGTGGTTTAGTTTATTGGCCCAACCAGAACCTGAAAACCAAGATTTTTTGTCAATCAACCCTGGTTTTTTCGATGTTGCAAGCGGCTTTGGGGCACAAAAAAAGCCAAACTACTTAAACTTCGGGCGATCGCATTAGCGTGCATCTAACAAGGTATTAACCCATATTCCGTACCCTGGCTGTTTCACCGTGCAATCACTGAGAACAATCGATTTTTTCAGCGAGCGATCGGGCTTTTTCCCGATTTGTTTGCGTAAATATACGGTTTAAAGTATAATTTATAGCTTAAATGCTATATCTAAAACCGTAAAAACCGAACGTAACGGTTGAGGGTGTCGAATGTGGGATATAAGGAACAAAAATTTAATAACTTAAACATCGGCCGCGCTTTTCTCTTTCCACAAGCCGCGAGGTAAAGAGAAGCAGAGCCTTGCCTATCTGCATTACCAGGCTCTTAAGTAATTGGACAGAATTAATTACACACTGATTTTTTGCTGATTCTTTACTAGGCAAGGCTTGTAGCCCAGAGTTTTGTGTAATTAATTGTGTCTTACTACTTATTCGTAACGAGCAACAATTGAGGGTGCCGAATGTGGGCTCTAACTTTCAAAACCCTATTTCTTGAAACCATGAGTCGGGCGGGCGCTCTTACCCCGCCCCAAAATTAAATTTAAATGCCGTGACAGCTTATCCTTCTGGAAAATTAACTCGATTTCCGCCCATAGCTTCCGACAAATAATCTGCTGCAGCTTCGACCACCGCGATCGCATTTTCGTAAACCATCCGCGTCGGCCCCAAAACCCCAACACTACCCACCGGCACCGATCCCCGGCGGTAAATCGAAGAAATCAGAGTACAGCCGCGAATTGGTTCTAAGGAATTTTCCGAGCCAATTCGCACCGTTACCCGCTTCCCTGACTTCTCCAAATCCGGCGATTCAAAAATCAAAGGCCAAAGCAGTTCCTGCTCTTGTTCGAGCAATTGCACGAGGGTTTGAACTTGCTGCAACTGCGAAAACTCAGGTAAGCGCAGGGCTTCTGCCAAACCGCCGATCAGAATTCGCGTGTAGGTGGGATTGCTTTGGCGGCTGCTCAAAGCAGCCAGCATGGTTTCCATCCATTCTGCGTAGAGTTCAAAGTCTCGGTCTAACTCGCTCCAGTCTACAGTTGAGAGTTCCGAGATCGATCGCCCCCGCAGCTTGCTGTTCAAAAAATTTGACAAAATCTGCAATTGGCGATCGACAATTTCCTCATCTGGCCAGCTACCATCTGCGTGCTTGGGTAACTGCACCAACACCGAATGAGTTTCGTAAACATCAGTCACCACGATCAGCATCACTTTTCCCGCCTCTAGCTGCACCAGTTGCAAGTGGCGCAAGCAAGCCGTATTGGTTTGCGGTATCGTGATCATGGCAATGTAACCGCTGATAGTTGCCAGGATTTGAGCAGCGCCGCGGAGTGCGGCATCCATGCGGCCGTCTGACCAGTTGAGCTGGTCTAGTACCTGTTCAACTTTGCGGGCTAGGGTATCAGAGGGCTGAATCAACTGGTCTACATAAATTCTGTAGCCGGAATCAGAGGGGACTCGTCCTGCCGAAGTGTGGGGCTGATATAGCAGTCCAGCTTTTTCTAGAGTCCCCATAGCATTGCGAATTGTAGCTGGGCTGACGCTGAGGTTGAATTCGTCAACCAAAGCTTTTGAGCCAACGGGTTCCGCTGTAGCTATGTAGTGGCGAACCGTTGCCCAAAGGATGTGTTGTTGCCGATCGGTGAGGTTAACGCGCACAGATATTTAAGTAGAATTACAATTTACAGTTGAAAGCCACTATTGATTGAAAATCTCTGTCGAGAGGGCGATCGGGCAGAGTTATCTAATTAACATAACAGATTTTAGGTTGAGGAAGAAGTCAGTTGTTATTGGTTATTCGTTATTGGTTATTGGTTATTCGTTATTGGTTATTGGTTATTCGTTATTGGTTATTCGTTATTGGTTATTGGTTATTCGTTACCAATAACCTCCGATGCCCCATGCCCTGCGCGGGCCGATGCCCCATGCCCCAATTCCCCATGCCCTATGCCCTATGCGCCATGCCCCATGCCCTGCGCGGGCCGATGCGCCATCCCTCCGCTTCGCGCTCGCCCGATGCCCGATGCCCCATGCCCTTTAAGCGTGTTCGTGAAGAATATTTTGCAAGTAACTAGCCACTGCATCTGGCTGTTCAACCATTGCCAAATGACCGCTATCAATCTGAAGGACATTCTCGCCGCAACCTTGGAACATCCAGTGAAAGCTAGCCAAATGCAGCACGTATTTTGGTTCCATAATTTTGTCTTTACTGCCGGCAATAAAATAAACAGGCTGCTTGAGTTGGGACACTATTTGCGGCAAGAGGTGAATCTCCGCTTCTGTGGTGGAGTCCAACAAAGCCCGCAAAGCTGCGTCAGGATTGGCTGCCACGAAATCTATCAAGCGCTGCCTTCCCCAACATCTGCCGATCGATCTTGCCACAGAATCGCGGGCAAACACGAAATCTGCTAGCGGCAAGTGAGACAGCCAGCGGGGACGCATTTTCACTAGCTGCTTGCCGACCGCTCGAAAGCGCTCGAATTCTTCCTTTAGATAGATGCCGCCGCCTGCATTGATGCAGACGACACCTTTAACGCGATCGGAAAATTGGCCGGCGGCCCAAAGAGCGATCGTACCGCCGAGAGAGTGTCCCACCAACCAAGCATTAGAAATATCTAGTTTTTCGAGTAAAATTTCCAAATCGCGAGCGTAAGCTGCGGGAGTGTAGCAGGAATCGAGCGGTTCCGAAGGCCCCGGATGACCGTCGCCGTCCGGTTGAGAATCGCCAAACCCGCGCAAATCGTAGGTCAAGCACTGATAGTTTTGTGCCAAGCGATCGGTCACAGGTTGCCAGTAGTGGCGGCTTAACAGCCAGCCGTGGACAAATACCAGAACCGGAGAAGTTGCAGTCGGAGCCGTCAAATCGCAAGCGTGCCGAACCCCTAGGATGTCGATGGTTGCCATACATTTATCCTATCCCGAAATCAACGCTCAAGAACAGATCGATCGCGAACTACCAACTGCCAACTGCCAACAGTCAACTGCCAACCACCTAAAATCGCTCGCCCAGCAATCTTTGTCGCACCCCCTCAGCGATTTTCTGCCCCAGATACTCAGGAATCAAACTTTCATTGGGCCCCAACAAGTAGAGAATCAGGCGAGTTCGCCCCCGCCAAACCAGCAAATTAGCATTTACCACCAACAAATCCTCTTGCCAGATGGCATACATAACTTTGTAAAAAAGTCCAGGCTGATTATCAGCTTCTATCAGCAAAGCTGGCAAGTGGAAAACCGGATCGACGTAAAATTCAGTTGCCACATCTTCCAAACCCGCGTCTAGATTAAATTCCACAGCCAACATCTCTTCAACCTCAAAATGCCCCGCCAAGGCCTCTCGAACTGCCCTGCAGACATTTTCTGCTGTTTTATCTGCCAGCACCTTGCCGCCGCGAGATACTACCAATTTGATAAATACCAGCATTGGCGGGTAAATTTGACCGTACAGACTCAGACTGTGAATGGTCAGCCCGTAGGCCGCCAATACTCCAAAAATGTCGCTCAGGAGAAAAGATTGGTTCCGGTAAGCAAAATGCAGGGCACTTTTATTACCTTCGGCTCTGATTTCGATGACTGCTTGCCGAGTTTTGTAAAGCTGATAAGCTAATTTGAGGTTTTGCAGTTGGATTTCACTACTAACAAATTGCTCGTAAAACTGTGGAAACGCTCGGTTAAAGCGCTTGAGAAGTTCTAGGGTAGATGGTTTTAAACCCGAAGCCATAATTGAGGGGAAGGTGCGGGAGATATACTAGGTATTTGCTCTCCCATGCCTTATGGCAATGGGATTTTCGATTTGACGATTCGACTTAAATTGCGATCGCCTCCAAACTAAAACCAGAGGTCAGTAGATTTTAGATTGTAGATTTTAGATTGTAGATTTACTCCACAGATGAATCTGGGAGTTGGAACTCTTGTCTAAAATTTCTATCTCTCCACGACGGTCGTAAGTGGCACGGTATCCGTTGTTGGGTGGGTAAAATCTGTGTGAGAATGTATTACCAGAAGGTCATGGTTGCGATCTTCGGGTCGTATTTCCCAGCCAGCGTATAAGTTCCGGCGCGATCGGCAGCACTTAAAAGAAGCAATTCCCAAAATGCCTCTGTCGTGAGCCAGCAACAAATTTTACCTTAAGAGCGGATTGTTCGAGCACAGGCTTGCAGAACATTTCTCCCTCACTTGACGAGAATCAAAAAAAGCTCAGACTCAATGTTAGACGACAAATCGCTGCTTTCGGCGTAAGATGAGTTTACCGTAAACTGTTGCTCAAAAGGCTACCCGTAATTTATCCCACGCCGCTCGGAGTGGGTTTGTCTGTCGGGTTTTCTTTCACGTAGTCCAACTTCTACTACCTCAACCGCGCCTGCATGGGTTTTTGGAAAAACTTATTTAGTAGTCCTGAGTCTGCCTCTGTATCCCAAACAGCGGAATTTGAGGAAGATGTGGCCGTCGGGTTAGGCGATCCGCTTTCCCCAACATTTCGCAAACCCGCCAGTGGCAACGCTCGCATCTTTTTCAGTTGCGATCGGGACATCGATCTCTACGAACTCGAAGAACTTTGTAATGCAGTGGGTTGGTCTCGCCGTCCCCTGCGTAAAGTCAAAAAAGCTATTGTGCACAGCTTCCTAGTCGTCTCTATGTGGGAGATGCGGGGCAACCAGCGACGGCTGGTGGGTTTCGCCAGAGCGACTTCAGACCATGCTTTTAATGCCACGCTTTGGGATGTGGTAGTTCATCCTGACTACCAGGGTAAAGGCATGGGCAAAGCGCTGATGCAATACATCATTAAAAAACTCCGCAGTGAAGATATCAGCAACATTACCTTATTTGCTGACCCTCAAGTGGTGGATTTTTACCGAAATTTGGGCTTCATGTCCGATCCGGAGGGGATTAAAGGTATGTTTTGGTATCCAGATTAGCCAGTCAGGTGCAAATCGGCGTTGATTTTTTGAGAGCAAAGTCCAGCATTCAAGATCGACGCTGCTAACACCTCCTCGCCCCCTGCGCTGCGGTAAGTCGATTCGGGTATTGAAGATTTGCTTGCTGCTGGGTGAATCACCAAAGCAGGAACTTTGGTCTCAAATTTTTACCTGTTCGCGAGAGTCCTGCGGGAAACGGTATCCGTGTTTGGGCGGGGTCATTTACGCTCCTGATGTTTCGCAGCATGGCTGCTTTGAAGTGGTGCAACTATTGTCAAACAGCAAAAACTGAAGGTAACTTCGGCCCCGCACCCAAAGCTAAAATAAAAAAAGCTTGACAAACTGAGGGTGTTGTGTGTTAATAGTTAAAGGATAGCTAACTATCACAACGGGATGTAGCGCAGCTTGGTAGCGCGCCTGCTTTGGGAGCAGGATGTCGCAGGTTCAAATCCTGTCATCCCGATCGCACAATGTTAAATAATAGATAGATTGAAACAGAAACAGTCTCAATCTGTTTACATTTAGTCAAAATGTAAACAGATTAAGGCAGTTTTTGCCGATCGTGTCAAGGTGTCAGTCTTTGCGTTAATGTGTTTCAGAACTGCTCCTGGTGGAAAAACATGAAATCATTAGTTCGTTTCGGCGCAATATTGGGAATTGTCGGCTGCGCTCTGCTAGGGCCACAGCCAATGGGTAAGATGTCTGCACTGGCAATTCCCGAACCACAAATTTTGGAAAAATTGCGATCGGTGCCAGTATTTACAATTACAGACGCTCAAGGTGCGCCCCTGATCGCTTCTGTACCCAAACAAGGTCAAGGTCAAACTGGCAATGCTTCGGTGGCGGGAATTTTTATCAGCCAGAAAGATGCTCAAGCTTTTGTCGATCAGCTCAAAACCAGAAATCCTCAGTTGGCTGCATCGGTGCGCGTGATGCCGGTGTCGCTGGGGGAAATTTATCAAATCACTCAAGCCAATAAAGGCAAGCCGGATCAGGTGCAGTTTGCTTTTGTGCCGGCTCCGCAGCAGGTGCAGTCGGCTAAAACTGTACTTCAGCAGACTGGGCAACAAGTTAACGAATTCAACGGTGTACCCCTGTTTTTGGCCAGAGGGGGCGCGGAAAATGGTTATTTGACGATTCAACGGGGCCAGCAAGAGGTGATTCCTTTATTTTTTAATAAGGAAGAATTGCTGGGAATGGTGGAGCGTTTTAAGCAGCAGCAACCCAACATAACGACCTCGATTAAGATTGAGGTTGTGAACTTGGAAAGCGTTTTGGAAGCTCTGCGTACTGAAAACGACCAGTTTTTGACCCAAATGATTTTGGTGCCGTCGCGGGAGTCGCTGGAATTTGTGCGATCGCTCCAACCCGCCGGTGCTGGCCAAAATCCACAGGTGGCTCCAGCCTCTCCGGCTCCAGCTCGACCGGCTCCAGCCTCTCCGGCTCCAGCTCGACCGACTCGCTAACTGTTAGTCATTGGTCAGTAGTCATTAGTCAGTAGTCATTAGTTACAGACAGAATTTACGCAAGAAGTGGTTTCATGCACTACTGATAATAGCGGTAAGGTGCGGTGTGGATCGAAGCCTACATAATTAGGTTTTGCATTCAGGATTAAGTTAGTAGGTTGGACTGCTCGACTCAACCTACTATTTACCAATTCCAAATGACTAATGACTAATGACTAATGACTATAGCCTTTCAAGCTCTCATATGAGGTAATATGCGGCCTAGGGCCTAGGGCCTAGGGCCTAGGGCCTAGGGCCTAGGGCTATACTCACTTTTTTGATAACCAACAACAAATAACCAACAACAAATAACCAACAACCAACAACCAATAACAAATAGCAAATAACAAATAGCAAATAACAAACAACAAACAACAAATAACAAATAACAAATAACAAATAACAAATGACTAATTCTCAATTACTAAAAAATCTGATGTTTGTTTCCGGTTTAGAGTTGTGGCAGTGGGTGAATCAAGCTAAGACGGAGGCGATCGCCTGTGACATTCCCAATTCAGAACTCGACTGGCTGCTGCAAGAGCTGGCAGGTTTGGATAAATTGGCTCTGCGTTTGGAGTCGTTTAAAGATTTGCCAAAAATTGAATTAAAGTTGTCTTTACCTGAACTCGATCGATTGTGGGAGCAGCGCTTGCAGGAACGGGTGCCCGTGCAGTATTTGACGGGAGTCGCACATTGGCGGAATTTTTCGCTGAAAGTAACGCCGGCGGTGCTCATTCCTCGTCCTGAAACGGAATTGCTGATCGATTTGGCTGTGGATGCTGTTAAAAGTTGTTCAATCGATCCAAAATCGCATTGGGTGGATTTGGGTACGGGTAGCGGGGCGATCGCGATCGGTCTAGCTTCGGAGTTGACAAATGCTACAGTTTATGCAGTAGATTGTACTTCGGAAGCTTTGGCAGTGGCTCGACAAAATGCTGAGAATTTGGGTTTTGGCTCGCGAGTTAATTTTTATCAAGGTTTGTGGTGGGAACCCCTAGAATTTCTCAAGGGCAAAGTTAGTGGCATGGTGTCTAACCCCCCTTACATTCCCAGCAGCACCGTGCTGACTCTGCAACCGGAAGTTTTGAAGCACGAACCTCACCTAGCCTTAGACGGCGGTTTTGACGGGTTAGAGTGCATCCGGCATTTGGTAGAAACGGCTCCCGATTATTTAGAATCGGGGGGAGTTTGGGTGGTTGAGATGATGGCGGGACAAGAAACGGCTGTGGCTGATATGCTGGAAAGTCACGGGAGTTATGGTCAAGTTCAGATATTTTCTGATTTAGCGGGAATCGATCGCTTTGCCTTAGCCTATCGTCTTTAGATTGCCCAAATATGCTGTAATTTTAAAACAGACAAGATTCGATTTATACACATTCCTCTCTTGAAATGATCTGCGTTAATCTGTGTCTATCTGCCTGAAATCTGCGGTTGACAGGCTCGCATCAAAAATTTATGCAAAATCTAAAATCTACCATCTAAAATCGGATGACCCAAGTTTCGCTCGACTCCTTGATTCAAGGGGCAATTTCAGGAGATTGTATTGTCAGTTTTCCTACAGATACTGTACCCGCTTTGGCTGCGCGGCCCGATCGCGCGGAGTTGATTTTTGCAGCTAAACAGCGCAGTCAAGACAAGCCGCTGATTTTGATGGCAGCATCATCCCAAGCTTTGTGGCCTTACGTGCAGGGGAGTCCGGCAGAATTAACATTCTGGCAGCAAGTGGCCCAATCCTATTGGCCTGGGGCGTTAACTTTGGTGCTCCCAGCTTCGGCAAAAGTTCCCGCTGCGATGAATCCGATCGACCCGACTACAATAGGGCTACGAGTGCCTAATTTTCCCCTTGCCCTCAAGATTTTAGAGCAGACAGGCCCTTTGGCTACTACCAGTGCTAATCTATCCGGCCAAGCGCCTCGGTCGTCGGTGGCAGAAATAGAAGCGCAGTTTCCCGAAGTCTTGACATTAGTTGCTGCTGAATTAACAACAGCAACAACAGCTTCGAGTTTGCCTTCGACTGTGGCGAAATGGACTGGTGGTGATTGGGAAATCTTGCGACAGGGCGCGATCGAGCTAAAATGCTAAAAGCTAAACTCCTAGGCAAAGCAATATGGCGCCGATCGGCTGGAGCGACTTGATATATTTAGGTATGGGATTAGGACTGGGTTGGGGAAGCAGTTTGATTTGGCGCGGGCGACAAAAAAGCTCGCAACAGCCAGAACCTGTGTCCCCTATGCCGCCAACTCCTCAAGAAATTAACTTAGAGAAGTTTGATGCCTTGGCTGAGCAACTGAAGCAAACTCAATTGGCTTATCAGATGGCATCGGAGATGAGTCTATTTAAGGGGGGCTTTTTGGCTCGAACTTCTCACGAGTTGCGATCGCCCCTGAGCACTATGATTGGTACGCTGCAATTAATTCTGTCGGATTTGTGCGACGATCCTGCAGAGGAACGAGAGTTTGTCGAACAAGCTCACGTTGCAGCACTCAAGCTAGTGAAATTGATAGATGAAATTATCTCTGTTGCTAAAACTGAACACGGCACTGACACGATGGATATTGAGCCGATTCAGTTAGCTAAGGTTTTTGATGAAGTTGATGATTTAACTTACTTGCAAGCTGCTAATCGCAGCATTCGTTTGGAGATATTGCCGCCCGATCCGGGGATTTATGTATTGGCAGATTTGCCCAGATTTCGGCAAGTTTTAGTTAATTTGGTAGATACTGCTATTGCTCAGATGGATGAGGGGAGTATTTCTGTTTCGGCCCATTGTTCGCCGGAATCTGGATGCGTTCATATTTGGGTGGACGATCAGCGTTCCATTAGTGCTTGGAGCGAGTCTTGGGATTTGCTAAAGCATGATTTGGTATCGGATGCTAATAACAACAGCGATAATTCTAAGGTGTCTTCTGGCATGAGGTTATTGATGAATCAGACTTTATTAAGTTTGATGAATGGAAAGTTGGAGGTTCTAGCTGTGCCTTCTGAGTCTGAAGATTCCAATTTTAATCGCACTCAGTGTTCTATTCCTTTGGCAACTTTGTGAAGTAGTCAGTAGTCAGTAGTCATTAGTCAGTAGTCAGTAGTCATTAGTCAGTAGTCATTAGTCATTAGTCATTAGTCAGTAGTCATTAGTCAGTAGTCATTAGTCATTAGTCATTAGTCATTAGTCATTAGTCAGTAGTCAGTAGTCATTAGTCATATCGTTTCCGCTTGCATCGTCAGGTGATTTAACCTTATTAGTACACAGAGTACACAGAGGGAGAGGATATATATCTGAATCATTCCGATCCTACCGGATTTGATATCATTAGTTATTAGTCATCAGGAAGAAGGAAACAGATTGTGTAATTGATTTAACGGAGGGAGGGAAGAGGTAAACTATTTGTAAATAGTATGGCGTGCATTGCACGCCATACTATTTAGAGATTTTGGTTTAAGTTTTGTGCTTGTTTAACAATTAGAAATTAGCAATTCGCCCTTGCTAATTTCTAATTCGATATTCTCGTCTAGAAGCTGATTTTCAAGTACCATTGTGGTGCTGGCGTTGTGCTGAAAACCGATGCGCTCGTAGAAGCTTTGTTTGTAGGTTGTCATCAAGTAAACTCGCTCTACTCGGCACATCCGAGGATGACTCAAGACTGTTTGGACTAATTTGCGGCCTAGTCCTGCACCTTGGTAATCTGGGTGAATGGCGACATCCCAGATGGTGGCTCGATAGATGCCGTCGGATGTGGCTCTAGCAAAGCCGATCGCCCGCGAGGCATCCCAAACTGTTACCACTGGTTCGCTGTTGGCGATCGCAATTTCCCAATCTTCTATCTTGCGTTCCCTCGCCCAAAAGGCGGCTGCTTTAAATAGTTCTTGGATTTGTACGATGTCCGCGCGATCGCGCTCTATGCAAAATTGAATGTGACTGGAATCCCTACTGGTTGATGTCATGCTCAATGTGCCTTTAATTTTTATCTAAACTCTGTTACTTTTACTTTCTTAACCGGCATAGTTGATTTTGTTGGGGAACTATCGACGATTAAATTCCCGATTTACAAAACTATTGTTATTCATACATATTATCTAACTAATTTCAGTGATGATTAATACTATTTTGTGTAAATCTTGTGAAAAAAGTCGGACGGCGGTTGAAACAGCTTCTTCTCAAGCAAAGTCTGCCTCTGCGGACTGAAGAAGATGAGCGCGTAATTTTTACCTCGTTTTCTTCAACCCGCTTAGCATCGGTTTGGTTTGACGCTGAGGCGGTTTCAACCGCCCGTTATTCCGACTCCAAACGTATTGGGGCATTAGGTGGGGCTCAGTTTTGCAGCCAGCGGGCCGCATCTTTGGCGTGATAAGTCAAGATCAAATCAGCACCAGCACGCTTAAATCCTGTCAAGGTTTCCATCACTACTCTTTCTTCATCAATCCAACCGTTAAGGGCGGCGGCTTTCACCATCGCATATTCTCCAGAAACGTTGTAAGCCGCAACTGGTAGGTTGGTTGCTTCCTTAACGCGCCAGATGATGTCCATGTATGCTAAAGCCGGTTTAACCATCAGCATATCCGCGCCTTCGGCAATGTCGAGAGCAATTTCTTTGAGAGCTTCGCTGCCGTTTCCGGGATCCATTTGGTAGGTGCGCCGATCGCCAAATTGAGGAGCAGAATCCGCCGCATCCCGGAACGGGCCATAATAAGCTGAGGCATATTTTGCCGCGTAAGACATGATAGGAATATCTTCAAATCCGGCACTGTCCAATCCTTCGCGAATTGCTCCGACAAAACCGTCCATCATTCCCGAAGGTGCAATAATATCTGCACCGGCTCTAGCTTGAGCAACGGCGGTTTTTTTGAGCAATTCTAGTGTCGGATCGTTCAAAACTCGGCCGCTTAAATCTCCGACTTCCAAATAGCCGCAGTGACCGTGACTGGTATATTCGCACAGACAAGTATCAACCATGACAATTAAATCGGGTACGGCGGCTTTCACTGCTGCGGTAGCTTGTTGGACGATGCCGCAGTCGTGCCAAGCACCAGTCGCATCTGTATCTTTGTCTGCAGGAATGCCGAATAAAATAATCGCGGGAATGCCGAGGTCGTAAACTTCTTTTGCTTCTTCTACGATTTTGTCTACCGATAGCTGGTAAACTCCGGGCATCGATGTAACTTCTTTGGCAACAGCTTGCCCCGGTACGGCAAATAGAGGGTAAATTAAATCGCTGGTTGTCAAGATATTTTCGCGTACCATCCGGCGGAGTTGGGGATGGTTG